>DVKA01000198.1 GCA_018716365.1 Candidatus Caccocola faecipullorum | reverse complement strand
TCGACGGCTTCCTTTATGCGCTTCATGCCCTCTTCGATGTAATCGTAGCCGCGGCAGTAGGCGAGCCTGATGTGTCCCGGCATTCCGAAAACTTCGCCCGGCACCGTCGAGACGCCGGCCTCCTCGAGAAGCCACGAGCAGAACTTGAAGCCGTCCATGCCGAGCGACGAGATGCGCGGGAAGGCGTAGAAGGCTCCCGCCGGAGTGATGGCCTCGAAGCCATCGATTTTGTTGAGCCACGAGACGACCATGTCGCGGCGGCGGCGGTACTCCTTCACCATCGCCTCAACGTCGGGGCCCGCGTGCGCGAAGGCTTCGACGACGCCAGCCTGCGCGAACGAGTTGGCGCAGGTCGTGAGGTTCTGGTGGCATTTGTTCACGTACTGGCGCATCGCCGCGGGCGCGACTATCCAGCCGATGCGCCATCCGGTCATCGACCACGTCTTCGACGCCGCGGAGACGGTCACGGTGCGCTCGTCCATTCCGGGCAGGCTCGCGATGCTGACGTGCTCGCCGTCGTAGAGGAACTTCTCGTAGCATTCGTCGGATATCACCCAGATGTCGTTCTCTATAGCGAAGGCCGCGATCTCTTCGAGGTTCTCGCGCGTAAGCACCGCTCCGCTCGGGTTGTTCGGCGAGTTGAGCAGTATCGCCTTCGTCTTCGCGGTGCGCGCCTTCTTCAAATCTTCTACGTGCAGCTTGAAGCCGTCTTCCATCCTCGTCGCGACTGGGACGAGCACGCCGTTCGCAATCGCGAGCACGTCGGCGTAGGCCGAGAAGTACGGCGCGGGCACGATGACCTCGTCGCCGGGCTCGAGCAGCGTCAGGAACGACGCCGTCAGCGCCTCCATAGCGCCGTTCGTGATGACGACGTTCTTATCTGCGTCGACGTCCATACCGTTGTCGCGGCGGTACTTCTCCGCGACGGCGCAGCGCAGGTCGTAAGCGCCCGCCATGTCGGTGTAATGCACGTTGCCCGCGCGCAGCGCCGCGGCCGCGGCCTCCTTCGCGCACTCGGGCGAGTCGAAGTCCGGACGCCCTATCTCCATGTGGATGATGCTGCGCCCCTCGCGCTCCATCTCCTCGGCGCGCGCGAGTATCTCGCGTATGCCGCCCGCCATCTTTATCGAAGCCATACGGCTGTTCGGAAACGTTACCTTGGTCGTCATGAGCATTCCCCCTGCCAATGATTTTACACAACGTATATTATTACAAATCGCGCCGTTTCGGGCAAAAGCCGCTAAAATTTTCCTTCCGCGCGCCGCGGCGCGTTTTTACAGATTTTTGACAGGGGCACGCTATAATAGCCTGAAAAAAATCCGAGGGGGAAATTTTTATGAGTATCAAGACGCCGGCGGAAATTTCTCAGGCCGCGCTCGCGGCGGGAATCGCGAAGAGCCGGCTCGCGCTCGGGACTATGCTGCTGATGGGCTTCCTCGCGGGAGCATATATAGGAATGGGCGGATATTTCATGCTCGTCGTCACGCAGGACGCGGCGCAGGTGGCGGGCGTCGGCATCTCGAAGCTTTTGGGCGGCGTCGTCTTCTCGCTCGGACTTTTCCTCGTGCTCACCGCGGGCGCGGAGCTCGTGACAGGCAACTGCCTTATGCCCATCGCGTACCTTTCTAAAAAAATCTCGTTCGCCGCGATGCTGCGCAACCTCTGCGCCGTCTACTGCGCGAACTTCGCGGGCGCGCTCTTCTTCGCGGCGCTCATATATTCGAGCGGGCTCATCTCCGAGCAGTGCGGCGCGGCGGCGCTCTCGCTCGCGGCGATGAAGTCGTCGCTCCCCGTCTCGTACATGCTCATACGCGGCGTACTCTGCAACTGGTTCGTATGCCTCGCCGTCTGGATAGCTTTCGGCGCGCAGGACACGGCGGGCAAGTTCGTCGCTGCGCTGCTGCCGATCTCCGCATTCGTCGCGATGGGCTTCGAGCACTGCGTGGCCAACATGTTCTTCATCCCGCTCGGCCTCATGCTGAACGGCGGCGCGTTCCCCGCGCTCACCGCCGCGGCCTTCGCGAAGAATCTTTTCTTCGTCACGATAGGCAACGCCGCGGGCGGCGCAATTTTCGTCGCGCTCTTCTATTTCCTGATTTTCCGCAAGGAGCTGACGAAGGCCTAGCCGCGACCGCCCGCGGATAAACGGCGAATTTCTCCCGCCCGCGCAGGGGCGGGATTTTTTTCGCGTTTTACAACGCGAGAATTATTGAGATTGGCGGCGGTTGGTGGTATTTTATCAAGATAAAACATCGACGGCCGGCAACGGATTTATTTAGGGTCTGGAGGTGGAGGAATGGGCTGCTTCAACATCTTCGCCGCCGCGTCGCAGAGCCGCGACGAGCAGCTGAAACGAATGACCGAGGCTCCTATCGGGCCTCTTATAATATCTCTCGCGATACCGACGATTCTGAGCATGCTGACGACCGCGCTCTACAACACCGCGGACACATACTTCGTCTCGCAGCTCGGCACGAGCGCGAGCGGCGCGGTCGGCGTCGTATTCTGCCTCATGGCCATCTTTCAGGCGACGGGCTTCACGCTCGGCATGGGCGCGGGCAGCGTCATCTCGCGCAGGCTCGGCGGCGGCGACGCCGCGTCCGCGAGCGCCTACGGCTCCGCATCCTTCTTCAGCGCGCTGACGCTCGGGACCTGCATCTGCGTCCTCGGACAAATTTTCATCGACCCGCTGATGGTTCTGCTCGGATCCACGCCCACGATACTTCCTTACGCGCGCGCCTACGCGCGGTGGATTCTGCTCGGCGCGCCCGTGATGTGCTGCTGCTTCGTGATGAACAACATCCTGCGCGCGGAGGGGCACTCGGCCTTCGCGATGTGCGGCCTCGTCACCGGCGGGTTGCTGAACATCGTGCTCGACCCGATTTTCATTTTCACCTTCGGCCTCGGGATTTCCGGCGCGGCGGCGGCGACGCTGCTGAGCCAGTGCGTGAGCTTCACCATCCTCGCGTCGTTCTTCCTGCGCGGAAAGAGCATGGTCGGCATAAGCGTGAAAAATCTGCCGCGGCGCGCGGCGACGTACTGCGAGATCGTGCGCCTCGGCTTCCCGTCGCTCTCGCGCCAGGGGCTCGCGAGCATCTCGACGGCGGCGCTCAACGCGAGCGCCGGAGCATACGGCGACGCCGCGGTCGCCGCGATGTCCATCGTCGGCAGAATATTCATGTTCATACTCTCCGTGATGATCGGCCTCGGCCAGGGCTTCACGCCGGTCGTCGGCTTCAACTACGGCTCGCGCCGCTACTCGCGCGTGCGCGAGGCCTTCTGGTTCACCGTCAAGGCCGGCATGGCGCTGATGACGGCGCTGACTCTCGCCGGATGGATTTTCGCGCCGGAGATTATCGCGCTCTTCCGCGCCGACGACGCGGAGGTCATAGCGATAGGGACGCGCGCGATGCGCTTCCAGTGCGCGGCGCTGCTGCTTCAGCCGCTCTTCGTCGCGACGAACATGATGCACCAGGCCTCCGGCTTCGCGTGGCGCGCGACCTTCCTCGCCTGCACGCGGCAGGGCATTTACTTCCTCCCGCTCATAATCGTGCTGCCGCGCATGTTCGGCATGACCGGCGTCGAAATTACGCAGACCGTCTCGGACGCCTTCAGCTTCGCGACGAGCCTGCCGTTCCTATATTATTTTCTGCGAAGACTGAAAGACCAGGAAAGATTCGTGAGGTAACGCTGAATGGCAGATTTTAAGAAATTTTTCTCCGGCATCTTCTCGACCGGCGCGCAGTCGCTGACGGAGGGCAGCATCCCGCTGCTCCTTACGCGCTTCGCGATTCCCTACATGGCGGCGAACCTGCTGCAGGCGCTCTACGGCGCGGCCGACATGATAATCGTCGGGCAGTTCACCGACGCGGCGGGCCTTTCGGCCGTCTCCATCGGGAGCCAGTTCATCTTCATGATTAACAGCATCGTCATCGGGCTTTCGATAGGCGGCACGATAATGATCGGGCGCTTCTTCGGCGCTGGCCGCACGGAGGAGATACACGACACCATCGGGACTATGCTGACGCTCTTCGCTCTGCTGAGCGTCGTCATAACGGTTGGGCTGCTCCTGTTCATCGACCCGATAGTGTGGCTGCTCGGCACGCCGGAAGAGTCGTTCGAGCCGACGCGCGGCTACGTCTTCATCAACGTCGCGGGGCTCGCGACGATGTTCGCCTACAACGCGCTCGCGGCGGTCTTCCGCGGCTTCGGCGACTCGACCTCGCCGCTGATGTTCGTCGCGGTCGCCTGCGTGCTCAACATTGTCGGCGACCTAGCGCTCGTCGGCATCTTCGGCATGGGCGCAAACGGCGCGGCGATAGCGACGGTCTTCTCGCAGGGATTCTCCGCCTATCTCGCCGTCGTCTACGCGCGGCGCGCCGATTATCACTTCGACTTCAAGCTCGCGAGCATGAGGATAAAATGGGACAAGCTCGTCAACCTTCTGCGCATCGGCCTGCCGATGGCGGTGCAGTTCTCGCTGACGAGCAT
>DVKA01000197.1 GCA_018716365.1 Candidatus Caccocola faecipullorum | reverse complement strand
GACGGCAAGAAGATCGAGCTCGTCGTAGTCGACAACAAGAGCGACAAGGTCGAGGCGGCGAACGCCGTCAAGCGTCTCATCGAGCGTGAGAAAGTCTGCGCGATAATCGGTACATACGGTTCGTCGCTTGCGATGGCCGGTGGCGAAGTGGCGGAGAAGGCCGGCGTCCCGATGGTCGGCACCTCCTGCACGAACCCGCTCGTCACGCAGGGCAAGAAGTACGTCTTCCGCGTCTGCTTCATCGACCCGTTCCAGGGCGCCGGCGCGGCGAATTTCGCCGTCACGGAGCTGAAGGCGAAGACCGCGGCGATGCTCATCGAAGTTACGGAAGATTACAGCGTCGGCCTCGGCAATTTCTTCAAGCAGAATTTCGTGAAGCTCGGCGGCGAAGTGGTCTCCGTCATGAACTATCAGAAGGGCGACCAGGACTTCACGGCGCAGCTCACTGAGATAATCAGCAAGAACCCCGACGTCCTCTACATCCCCGCGAACTTCGCTGAAGGCGCGATCATCATGCGCCAGGCGCGCGAGCTCGGAGCGACGTTCAGCATCCTCGGCGGCGACGCTATGGACAACCCCGAGATGGTCTCGATCGGCGGAGACTCGGTCGAAGGCTTCAGCTACACCTCCTTCGCCTATTCTCCGAATATGCCTGAGAAGCTTATGAGCGACATCCAGAAGCAGTTCACGAAGCAGTGGCGCGAGGCATATCCCGACAAGGACCCAGCGGCTCTCACTGGATGCGGCTACGACGCCTACCTGCTCATCTACAACGCGATAAAGAACGCGAAGAGCACCGACCCGGAGAAGATCACCGCAGCCATCGCAACGACGAAGGATATGCCCGGCGTAACGGGTACGACGACGATCAACGCGACGCACGACGCCGAGAAGCCGATAGGCATCATCCGCGTCGAGAACGGCAAGCAGGTCTTCCACGCGATAGTGGACGCCCCAGCGAAGTAAAAAATTCAGAGCACGAGGCGCGTTCCGCACGGTTTCCATGCCGTGCGGAACTTCGCCTGAATTTCCGTCCAGGCGCGGAACCTGCGCCGGACGTCCATTTTCTGCGGGCCGCGCGGCTTTGCCGCCCTCCGGCCCGAGTCTCTTAAAAGGGGAGAGCCCATGACTTCAAACATGATGATCCAGCATCTTTTCAACGCCCTGATGCTGGGCAGCCTCTACGGCCTCATAGCCATAGGCTATACGATGGTCTACGGCATTCTGAGGCTGATAAACTTCGCCCACGGCGATATTTTTATGATAAGCACATATTTCGTCTTCGTGGCGATAGCCATGCTCAATATGCCGTGGATTCCCGCCGTCATACTTTCGATAGCCGCGACGGCTGTATTCGGCTTTATGATCGACAGGATAGCCTACCGCCCGCTGCGTTCCGCGCCGCGCATCTCCGCGCTGATTTCGGCGATAGGCGTCTCGTTCTTCATCGAGAACCTCTGCCTCGTCATTTTTACTGGAGTGCCGAAGCCGATGCCGCGCTTCGAGCCTCTGGTCAAGGTCATAGCGCTCGGCGACGTCAGGATCCTGCCGCTCGTCATCTTCGTTCCGGTCATTTCGTTCATACTCGTCGGCGCGCTTCTGTGGATGCTCTACCGCACGAAGCCGGGGCTCGCCATGCGCGCCATCTCGCGCGACATCGAGACGACGCGGCTGATGGGCGTCAAGGTAGACAGGATTATCGCGCTGACCTTCGCGGTCGGCTCAGCTCTCGCGGCCTGCGCCGGCATCATGTGGGCGCTGCGCTATCCGCAGATTCATCCGTTCATGGGGGTCTTCCCGGGCCTTAAGGCCTTCATCGCAGCGGTGCTCGGCGGCATAGGCTCGGTGCAGGGCGCGATGATAGGCGGGCTTCTGCTCGGCTTCATGGAGATCCTGCTCGTCGCCTTCTTCCCGGCGCTTTCGGGCTACCGCGACGCATTCGCCTTCGTCCTGCTGATAGTGATACTTTTCTACCGTCCGACCGGGCTTATGGGCGAGAAGATGGAGGACAAGATATGAAGAAATCCACGAAAAACCTGCTCAATCTTCTCTGCATCGTGCTGCTCGCGCTCTTCCTCAAATGGGCGGGGGCGAGCCTCGACGGATATAAGGTGCAGGTGCTGAACCTCATCGCGATAAATGCGATACTCGCCGTCAGCCTCAACCTCATATACGGATTCACCGGGATGTTCTCGCTCGCGCACGCGGGCTTCATGGCGATAGGGGCCTACGTCACCGCAATACTGATTCTGCCTCAGGCGCAGAAAGAGATGATGTATATCCTTGAGCCGATGATGTGGCCCTTCAACGTCGTACACGCGCCCTTCTTCGCCGCCGTCGTCGCGGGCGGCGTCGCAGCGGCTTTCGTCGGGCTGCTGATGGCGGCTCCGTGCCTGCGGCTCGGCGGCGACTATCTCGGCATTGCGACGCTCGGCTTCGGAGAGATAATCCGCGTCATCTTCACGAACATCACGCCGGTGACGAACGGCGCGCTCGGCCTGAAAGGCATACCGGCCTACGCAAATCTCGGATGGAACTATTTCTGGTGCATCTTCACCGTATATGTGATCGTCAAGCTGCTTTCGAGCAACTTCGGCAACACGCTGCGCGCCGTCCGCGACGACGAGGTCGCCGCGAAGGCGATGGGCATCGACACGTTCCGCGCCAAGACGATTTCGTTCGTAATCGGCGCGTTCTTCGCGGGAATCGGCGGCTCGCTGACGGGCAGCCTCATCACGACGATCGACCCGAAGATGTTCAACTTCCAGCTCACATTCAACATCCTGATGTTCGTCGTAGTCGGCGGCCTCGGCTCGATAACGGGCTCGCTCGTCGGCGCGGCGGTCGTCACGGTGCTGCTCGAATGGCTGCGCTTCGTCGAAGACACTATTCAGATAGGCTCGTGGGAAATCGCTGGCATTCCCGGCATGAGGATGCTGATATTCTCGCTTCTGCTGCTTTTCATAATCCTTTACAGGCGCGAGGGAATCATAGGCGGCTGCGAATTCAGCTGGAACGGCGCGGCGCGCTTCCTGCGCAGGCTCAGGAAAGGGAAGGGGGGC
>DVKA01000196.1 GCA_018716365.1 Candidatus Caccocola faecipullorum | reverse complement strand
CCGTTTTTATCGCTTTTCTGTGAAATGTAGCTTATGACGAATATCGCCTTGAAGAGCGCGCCGGCTGGAAGTTTGCGCACCTCCTGGCTGTTGAGAAGCGTGTTAGCCGTCATACTTCATCTTCCTTCCGTAAAGGCAGTTTCACGTTTTTTAATAATAGCATTTTTTCGCCGATTGCACAGCGCTACGTACGTTTAATACATCAACGGTGCGGACCGCGGAAAGGGCGCGGAGTGTGTATAATAGCCTCAGGCCACGACTTTCTGCAATCTGAGGGGGAATCTTCCATGAGTAAGGTCAACTGGGAATCAAGGCTTTCCGAGGCGGCGCTGAACGTCAAGCCGTCGCCGATACGCGCGCTTCTGAAATATACCAAGACGCCGGGCGTCATATCCTTCGCCGGCGGAAATCCCGATCCTGCGGTCTTCCCGGTCGCGGAGTTCGCGGAGGCGGCGCAGATACTGAGCCGCGAAGGACGCGACGTACTCCAGTACGGCGCGACCAACGGCTACGAGCCGCTTAAGGGCTACATTTCGAAATGGATGGCCCCACGCATGGGACGCGAGACGGGCCCAGACGAGATGCTGATAACGACGGGCTCGCAGGAGGGTATGGACCTTCTCTGCGCCGTACTCATCAACGAGGGCGACACGATAATCGTCGAAGGGCCCACATACCCGGGCGCGCTCCACGCGATGCGCAACCGCGGCGCGCGCTTCCTTTCCGTGCCGTGCGACAAGGACGGCCTGCGCGTAGACCTCCTTCCGTCCGTCATCGAAGAAGGACGGAAGAACGGGCACAAAATCAAATTCATCTACACGATAGTAAACTTCCAGAACCCGTCAGGCGCCACGCTGACTGCGGAGCGGCGCGCCGAGCTTCTTAAAATAGCCGAGAAGTACGACCTCCTCATCTTCGAGGACGACCCGTACGGACATCTGCGCTACGAGGGCGCGAACGTGCCGACCATCTTCTCGATGGACAAGGAACAGAGCGGACGCGTCGTCTACGCCTGCTCCTTCTCGAAGATACTCGCGCCGGGGACGCGCGTCGCCTGGATAGCCGGAGACAAAGAGCTTATAAACAAGATGGTGATGATCAAGCAGGGGACGAACCTCTGCACGAGCGTCGTCGCGCAGGCTCTCGTCTATGAGTACTGCCGTCTCGGACATCTCGACGGATTCCTGCCGAAGATAATCGCGCACTACGCGAAGAAGCGCGACGCGATGGACGCGGCTTTCAGGAAATATCTGCCGGAGAACGCGGTCTTCCACAGGCCGGAGGGCGGCTTCTTCTTCTGGATTCAGGTGCCGGGAGTCGACTCGACGAAGCTATTCATGAAGGCGATAGAACACGGCGTCGCGTTCGTGACGGGGCCGTCGTTCTACGCGGAGCCGGGGACTGGCGCGGATTTCATGCGCACCTGCTTCACCTTCGCGCAGCCGGAAGAGATAGAGGAAGGGGCGAAACGCCTCGCCGCGGCGATAAAGGAGCTCTAACGCCGCAGATTTATAATGCGTCAAAAAGCCGGGGGCGCGCCTCCGGCTTTTTTCTTTTCTTTACAGCGGCGGCGGCGGATGCTAGACTTTGCCGGAAAACTTGAATTTACGGGGAGATTCTGTAAAAAATGGCGGAAGATATAATCACTGCGCAGGCGACGGCGTGGGGCGAGGGCGGCATCGCGATAGTGCGTCTCTCGGGCGAAGGCTGCGCGCGTCTCGCCGGGGAGATTTTCCACGGGCGGCGTCCTTTTGAAGAACAGCCGCCGCGGTACATGGCGCTCGGCTCGCTGCGCACGCGCGGCGGAGAAACCTTCGACGAAGCACTCGCAGTGCGCTTCCCGCGCGGCGCGAGCTACACGGGCGAGGAGAGCGCCGAGATACACTGCCACGGCGGTACGCTCGCGGCGCAGAAATGCGTCGAAGAACTCTGCGCGCTCGGCGCGAGGCTCGCGGAGCCGGGCGAATTCACGCGCCGCGCATTCGTGGGCGGGCGCATAGACCTCGCGCAGGCCGAGGCGGTGCTTGGAATAATAAAGGCCCGCAGCGACGAAGCGCTCAAAGCCTCCGCGCGCTCGCTTCAGGGAGGGCTGACGGCCGAGATAAAAAATTTCATGGACGAGCTGACGGAACTCGCCGCGGCGCTTGAAGTGGACCTAGATTTTCCCGAAGAGGGAGAGGGGTACATATCGCCTGACGAAAGCGCCGCACGGATAAAAAACCTCGCCGCGCGGTGCGCCGCGCTCGCCGCCAAGTGCCGCGCCGGTATGCTGCTGCGCGAGGGAGCGCGCGTTGCGATAATAGGCCGCCCGAACGTCGGCAAGTCGTCGCTGCTCAACGCGCTGCTCGAAGAAAACCGAGCGATAGTAACAGCCATACCGGGCACGACGCGCGACAGCATCGAAGAGACCTTCATATACAAAGGGCTGCCGGTGCGCATAATTGACACCGCGGGAATACGCGAGGCCTGCGACGAGGCGGAGGCGATAGGCGTCAGCCGCTCGCTCAAGGCCATGGAAGAGGCCGACGTCGTGCTCTGGGTCATAGACGGCTCGGAGCCTGAGCTCTCGTGCGGCGTGGGCGGCGAAGAGCTGCGCCTGCCGGCGGGGACGGTCGTCGTCCTCAACAAGAGCGACCTGCCGCAGAAAATCACAGAGGAGCAGCTGCGCGCGGAATATCCCGACGCGGAAATCGTCTCTATATCTGCTGCAAAGGGCGCGGGAATCGAAGAGCTGAAAGAAACCATCTTCCGCCGAGTATCCGGCGGCGGCGCGCTCGCCGGCGGATACTCGGTCACGGCGCGCCAGATGGAATGCCTGACCGAAGCGGGCAAGGCGATAGACGAGGCCGCGGCCTCGCTCGAAGCCGGAGCTGGAAGCGACGCAACGATAGCCTGCGTCGCGGAAGCGCGCGCGGCGCTCTCGTCGCTGCTAGGGTTCGACGCCGCCGAAGACCTGCTCGACAAGGTGTTCGGAAACTTCTGCGTCGGGAAATAACGCTTTGCCCGAAGATTTTCCGAACGAAGCGTCGCCGCGCGCCGTCGCGCTGAGCGCGGAGAGCGCCGAAGAGCTTGCCGCGCTTTGCGGAATTGCGGCGCGCGCGCCGTTTTCATACGATTTTCATAAATTTACGCCCCACGACGCAGCGCGCGCAAAATTCCGCCGCGCAGCCGTCGCCTCCGACGAAGCTGAAGCAGCGAAAATTCTGCTTACGCCAATAGAACAGGCCTGCGCGCCGAAAAAGCTCGCCTTCGCCTTCCCGGGGCAGGGCGCGGCCGGGGCCGTGCCGGTCGCCGAGCTTCGCCGCATCCTCCCGGCGTTTTTAAAATATCTGCAAATCGCGGAAGCCGCCGTCGAGCGTACGGCGGGCGCTTCGCTCACGCGGATTCTCGAAAAAGGGCGGAACAATACCGCGCTGGCGGAACATATCTCCGTTTTCGCCTACGGCGCGGCGCTAGCATTCCAATACATCGACTGGGGATTCCGTCCAGACTTCATACTGCCCCACTCCCTCGGCGAGTTCGCCGCGCTCGCCGTCTCCGGCATGGCGGACTTCGCAGAGACCGCGGAATTCGTCTGCCGCCGCGCGCTCGTAATAGATTCGATAAAAGAGCGCGGCGTCATGCTCCACGCGGAAGCGCCGCTCGATTTCGCAGAAGGGCTCGCGTCGCGGCACGCGGGGGAACTTTCAGTCGCAGCCGTAAACGGCGCGCGTTCCGTCGTGCTATCCGGGACTGCGGAAGCCGCGGGATGCGCCGAACGGGCGCTCGACGCGGCGAGGATTCCGCACCGCCGCCTGCGCGTGCCATACGCGGCGCACTCGCCGCTCGCGTCTCAAATCGCGGAGAAAATCGCCGAGCTCCCCTTCCCCGCGCTTAACGAACCGTCCTGTCCCGTATTCTCGTCAATCGACGGAAATCCGCTGACCGCCGCGGAAGTCTCACGCCCGTCGCGCCGCGCGGAACAATGCCTGCGCCCCGCGCGCTTCGACAAAGTTCTGGACGCGGCGCGGAACTTCGCGCAAGGCGCGCAAATCACCGCAGTCGAGTTCGGCGTACACCGCACGCTCGCAGGCGCGGGGCTCGCCGCGCTACAGCAAAGCCGCTGGCTCGGCGCATCCTCGATGAAAAGCTACGTCGCGGACAAATCGCGCGAATATTGTTTCAAACGCGGCATAATGGAGACCGCAGCAGCGCTCTGGGAAGAGGGCTTCGCGGACGGCGCGGAGTGGACAGAGATTTAAGCTGCGCGTGAATATACGAAAATGCGGGGCGGCCCTTGTCGAGCCGTCCCGCATATTTTTGCCTTTGTACGCGTAAGCGCCGCACGATTAGTACGATTTCGCGAAGATCGCCTTTCTTGCGTTCTCCTTGCCGGTATAGAAGCACTTGCCGCGCTCCTCGGAGTGGGCGAAGGGGAAGCAACGCGGCGTCGCGCCGGTCGCTTCCTTGATGGCTTTCTCGTCCTCTTTGCTGCCCGCGAAGAATACTTCGATGAAGCCGCCCTTCTCTTCGAGCAGCTTCTTGAACTCTTCGAGGTTCTCTGCCTTGTGGGTGTTCGCGAGGCGGAACTGGAGCGCGCGGTTGTAGAGGTTCTGCTGTATCTCGTCGAGCAGCGCGGGGATCGCCGTAGCGGCTTCGCTCCACGCTATGTCGAGCTTCTCGCCGGTGTCGCGGCGCACTACGCGCAGCTTCTCCGCCGCGTATTCCTTTTCGCCGAGCTCGAGGCGGAGCGGCACGCCTTTCTGGAGGTGCGAGAAGAAGCGGTCGCCGGGGCGCATGTGGAACTGCTTGTCGATGTTGACGTAACGTCCGCCGAGAGCTGCGTTGAGCTGTTTCTGTAGCTCTTCGGCCTTCGGCAGCAGCGCGCTTTCAATCTTCGCGTCGTCGGTC
>DVKA01000195.1 GCA_018716365.1 Candidatus Caccocola faecipullorum | reverse complement strand
GATTTCATCTCCTATGCTGAAATGCCTTACTCCAAGGCTCCTGTAATATTCGGCCTTTTCAAGAGTGTCGCATTCACAGCGCGGCGCGACGCCGTGCTCTAGCGCGACGCGGATCATTTTCTCCTCCGCTTCGCGCGCCTCTTTTCGATGATCCTTCAAGTCCCAGCCCCGGCTCATGCAGTAGTCCGACGGCCCGAACTGAACCATGTCGACGCCTGGAACGGAGCATATCTCCTCGATGTTCTCCATGGCTTCCGCCTTTTCAATCATAAAGGCGCGCACGACTTTTTTTACCGCCTGCGCATGCTCAGTCTGTGTCCTGTAAGGCTGGTAACCTATCCACCTGTTGTTGGAAAAACCAAAACGTCCTTCGCCGCAGACCGACGGATAGGTATTGTAAACGGACTCCTCGACTTCCGCCGCAGTCGTATGGTCCGTGAACAGGACGGCCTGAAAACCGGCCGCCATCGCCCGCTGCGCGACATAGAACCGGTTCTGGAAATCTACCTTTATCATTGAAGCGACGCCGCTGTTCTCACAGGCGCGGGCGAGATTTTCAAGATCGAACTGTGTGAAAGGCGCATATTCGGCGACAAACTCTATATAATCGACGCTGCCGGTCGAAGCGCACGCTTCGGCGATTACAGGCCACGCGCTCCATATTCTCGTGCCGACGGTCGGCCTGTCTGCGTCGAGCAGACTGCGCAACAGGTTTTCTTTCATCAAGTTTATTCCTCCTCGTAATTCAACGGTCGTAATGCTAAAAGGGTATATTTATATTATATACTAAAGTTTAGATGATAGCTATGTTTTATACGAATACGGTATTTGTGTGTTTTAGTTGTTGTGCCTTTTGTATGGCGGCATAAGTAAACCCCGCCCTCGAGCGGCGCGGGCGGGGTCTCTGCATCGTCCCTTCAGGTTTGCTGCGGCATTGAAACTCTGGAGGGCTAAAGAAAGGAGGCTGAATGACTGTCTCTACAATTCCTGCACCGGGGCGGCGGCCCAGCTTCTGGCTGTGGAGACGAGGTAGTTGTCAAACATTGTGTCGAGCATCGAGAGGCCGCGGCGGTTCGTCGTCGTCACGATCTGAATGTTCATCGCCATGACGATCACCGTTACTATCAACAGGAAAGAGAAACGAATTTTGTCTTCCTTCGACATCTGCGCCGACCTCATTTCATAAAACCGTACTTCTTAAATCGGTAATTCTACGTATTGCTCGTTACGGTTATTCTACCATTCATCGCAGCGTTGTTCAAGTCCGGCTTTACTCCGGCGCCTGATTTGTGCGTTTGCGGCGGCCGGGCAGACTTTGCGCCGCGTCCGCGTATCGCGCGCGACGGGCTGGAACGGGGCGCGCGGCGCGGATCCACAGCCGGCGCGCCGGAGCGGTGGAATCGCGCCCTTTTATGCCGTGGAATAAAAACGCCGCGATACGCAGAAATTTCCATTCTTTGCCGCTGCGTTGCGTTGAATTAAAAATGTCATTCCACTTTGCTTTTTTCATATATTTTCTTTTGCGTTACAGACATAAGGCATAATTTTACGAAGCGGCGTTGATTTGACGCGGAGGACGGTTGTATAATGAAAATGCGTATAGTTTTGTTTGTTCGTTGCATATACGCAATTTTCCATTGACGGCGCAGGCCGCGAATGTTTTATCGGGGAGACGATATAATGCTTGAAATCCATCTGAATATGTACCACGCTGTGGCGCTTGCGGCGGGGCTTTACTGGCTCGGCTCTTTTCTCTGCGAGAAGGTGCCCGTTTTCAAAAGGTACTGCATTCCTGCGCCGCTCGTCGGCGGAGTCTGCTTCGCCGCGGTCAATACTGCGCTTTACGGGACCGGCACGGCTTTCATATCTTTTGACGACACGCTTCAGGTCGTCTTCATGAACATTTTCTTCACGACTGTCGGCTTCACCGTCAGCCTCCAGCAGCTCAAGCGCGGCGGCAAGTCCGTCCTGCTCTGCCTGATTCTCGCTATTGTCATAACCTGCGCTCAGAACGCGCTTGGCGTCCTCGTCGTCGGCTCTTTCGGCGCGGATCCGCGGCTTGGCCTCTGCGCAGGCTCGATTTCGATGATCGGCGGCCCGGGAACGGCTGCGGCCTACGGTCAGGTGATGGAGGATATGGGCATCGCTGGCGCTTCCGTCGCGGGGCTTGCCTGCGCGACTTTCGGCCTTGTCGCCGGCTCCGCCATGGGCGGGCCGGCCGCGACGCGCAGGATTAAGAAGCAGGGGCTCAAATGTACCTGCAAGACTTCCGCAGCGTCCGGCGGCGAGGGCGACGGCACGTTCCGCAGCTCCGGCTCGCGGTTCGTCAACGGTTTTATGCTGCTGATGCTCGCGCTGGGGATAGGCAGCTTCATCGGAACGGAGCTTTCGAAAGCGTCCGGGATTACTTTTCCGAGCTATATCGGCGCGATGATAACGGCGGCCGTCGTGCGCAACGTCATAGATCTTGCGAAGCGCGATTTCCCGCTTGAAGAGGTTGAGGTCGTCGGCAATATGTCGCTGAGCCTTTTCCTCGCCATGGCGCTCGCCGGGCTTCAGCTCTGGCTGCTCGTCGGCCTCGCCGTGCCGCTTGTGGCGACGCTGGCGGCGCAGATGGCGATGATGTATCTTTTCGCCTATTTCGTCGTTTTCAACGTCATGGGGCGCGATTACGAGGCTGCCGTCATGACGGCGGGCTTCGTCGGCTTCGGCATGGGCGCGACTTCTAACGCGATGGCGAATATGCAGGCCATTACAAAGCGCTGCGGCCCCGCGCCGGTCGCCTATTTCGCAATACCGATGGTCGGCAGCCTTTTCATCGACTTTCTCAACGCGCTTGTAATAACTGGCGCCCTGAATTTCCTGACAAAGTAAATAAATATCGGATTCTGTCTAATAGCATAAGGCAGAACGCCGCCCCATGCCCGGCGCTGGGACCCCGGGCGGAGGCGGCGTTTTTTATAATTGTATAATTTCACGCGCTCAGCGCGCGGCCATCGCTGCCTCGAAGCGCAGCAGGAAGGCCTTGACCTCAAGGCCGCCGCCGAAGCCGACGAGTTTCCCGTCCGAGCCTATGACGCGGTGGCAGGGGATTATTATCGCTATCGGGTTTCTGTTGTTGGCGAGGCCCGCGGCGCGGAAGCCTTTCGGCGAGCCGGCGGCGCGCGCTATGTCCGCGTAGGTCGCGGTCCTGCCGTACGGGATTTTTTGCAGCGCATCCCAGCAGCGCAGCTGGAAGGGCGTCCCCTTCGGCGCTAGCGGAAGTTCGAAGGCGCGACGCGAGCCGTCGAAATATTCCTCAAGCTGCCGCCTCGCCTCGGCGAGCAGCGGCGTCTCTTCAAAATTCAGCCCTTCCGGCAATTTACGGTCTTTCAGAAAGCTCAGCTCCGTCAGCCTGCCGTCCTCGGCGGCGAGCAGAATGCGCCCGACGCCCTCAAAACGGAGCTCCATGTAATTTTTCACGTCCCGTCACCGCCTGTCGTTAGCTAAAGTCAAAGCTTTTTCGCTCTTTATTATAACAGCGCGGAGGCCGCCGCGATATAAACGGCCTATTTTACATTACGTGATTGACTTATTGGAAAGATTTGTTAGACTATAATAGTTTTCTTCGGACGAAAAAATTTTTCGTTTATTATATGCGGCTTTCTCCTTTGGAATGGACGCGTACAGCGTTAGAAATGAAACTAAAAGGAGAATTATTATAAGAAACATTTATTATCAGTCATCTGATAAGTTGTTGAAGGAAACGCCGGAAAAACCGCCTCGCGCTGCGCGTGCCGCGAAGCTCGTCCAGAAGAAACTCCGGCGTAAGCAAAAGAGGTAAAAATTATGGGCGGCAAAAAAACTGAAATTCTGCATTTTGACATCGAAGAGGGCCGGACGATAGACCTTCCCGTCGCCGTCGTCTCCGGCGACTCGCAGGGGCCGGAGGCCGTCGTAACGGCGGGCATCCACGGCGGCGAGTACGGCGGCATTTTTGCCGCGATCAGGCTTTTCCGCGAGCTCTCTCCTGCCGATATAAAAGGAAGCGTCAAGTTCATCACGGTCTGCGACACGGCGTCGTTCGAGACGCACGGTTCGCACCTCACCGCCGAGGGGGCAAACCTCAACCGCTGCTTCCCGGGCCGTCCCGGCGGCGGCTACGCGCAGTCGCTTGCGGCGAAGATCCTCGACGAGATCAAGGGCGCGGACTACCACATCGACCTCCACAGCGCGCTCCCGACGTGCACCTCCGTGCCGTTTTCGACATATCACCGCGGACGCAGCGGCGCGCTCAACGACGGTTCGCACGAAATCGCATATTACTACGGCATTCCAAACATCGTTATCACGGAGACGGAAGGACGCTGGGCCGACAAGGGCACCTGCTACGCGAGCGTCTATGAAAATATAGGCATTCCGTCCGCCCTCGTGCAAACGGGGACCGCTACCAACAGCGAGAACGTCCGCCGCCACATCGCGGGGCTGATGAACGTTCTGCGCCGTTTCGGCACGCTCAAGGGCTCGACCGCGGCCGTCGGACGTCCGCAGATTTACGAAAGCATGGAATGGATATACGCAAAGCGCTCCGGCCTCTACACAGCCGCCGCGGCCGTCGGCGACAAGGTGCGCCGCGGACAGATGATAGGCTTTATCGCCGACTGCTTCGGCACGCCGGTCGAAAAGATACTCTCGCCGATCAACGGGCGGCTGCTCGCCCAGGTGGACAACGCGGCCGTCGGGAAAAACGGCTATGTCGCAAGCGTCGGCGTGATGAGGTAAAAGCGGCCATAAAAATAAAGAGCGGCGTCCTCCGTCCAGACGGCGGGACGCCCTCTTTTTTGTGCGAAGGCCTGCACCCGATGTGAACAATAGGTTTTCTTGACATTGACGGAACGAATGTTTAATGTTATTGTTACAGTGCCGTAACGTGCGCCGCACGTGACGGCGGCGGACATAATAATATGCCGCGATTATACGAACTAAAAAATATATATGGAAGCGAGCGTGTCTTATGGACGTATCGTTCTTGTACTTTGTGAATGAAATGAGCTCCAACGCAATGCTGACCGTCACGGTTCTTCTTACGCTCGGCGTCATTTTCGTAAACGGATGGACCGACGCGCCCAACGCCATCGCTACATGTATAACCACGCGCTGCATGGAGGCGCGCTCCGCCATCATAACCAGCGCGATTTTTAACTTCCTCGGCGTTCTTGTAATGACCCATATCAACAGCTCCGTAGCCGCCACCATAAGCAATATAGTCGATTTCGGAGGAGATACCGGCGCCGCGCTGACCGCACTCTGCGCGGCGCTGTTTTCTATCGTCGTGTACAGCGTCGGCGCCTCATACTTCGGCATACCGACCAGCGAAAGCCACAGCCTCATAGCGGGGCTCACGGGAGCCGCCTTTGCGATAAACAACGGCTTCGGCGCGGTCAATATGGCGGAATGGGTGAAGGTAATCTACGGCCTGGTGATGAGCCTCGCGCTCGGCTTCGCCAGCGGATGGTGCATCTGCCGCCTCATCACGATAGTCTGCGCCGGCATGGACAGGCGAAGGACCAACGTCTTCTTCCAGTACGCACAGATCTTCGGCGCGGCGGCGATGAGCTTCATGCACGGCGCTCAGGACGGGCAGAAATTCATCGGCGTCCTCTTCCTCGGCATGGCCTTCTGCGGCGGCGAGACTAGCGTCGCAGGCATAGCAATCCCGGTGTGGCTCATGCTGCTGTGCAGCACCGTCATGGGCGTCGGCACCAGCGTCGGCGGAGAGAAGATAATCCGCTCCGTAGGCATGGACATGGTGCGGCTTGAAAAATACCAGGGCTTTTCCGCGGACTTGGCCGCCGCTTCGTGCCTGCTTCTTTCGAGCATCTTCGGCATCCCCGTATCGACGACGCACACGAAAACCAGCGCGATAATGGGCGTCGGCGCGGTCATGCGCCTTTCCGCGATAAACTTCGGCGTCGTCAAGGACATGATGCTGACGTGGATATTCACCTTCCCCGGCTGCGGCCTCATCAGCTACGCGATGGCGAAGCTCTTCATGGCCGTCATGTAAACCGTAAAAAGGAGAGAGACATCTATCATGGGCAGAAAGCATGATTCCTTCTACTTCGAAAACTTCACCACCTGTGCGGACTTCGCCTGCCGCGCCGCGCATATGCTCCACGACGCGCTGAAGGACTTCGACCCCGACAACCTTACGGCGCGCCTCGCCGAGATACACAAGGAAGAGCACGGCGCGGACGAGAAAAAGCACGAGCTGATGAACGTCCTTGCGCACGCCTTCATCACGCCCATCGAACGCGAGGATATAATCCAGCTCAGCCAGAACATCGACGAAATAACCGACAAAATCGAAGACGTCCTGCTGCGCATCTACTGCAACAACATACGCGAAATACGCCCCGACGCGCTCGCGCTCGTCGACGTCGTCATCCGCAGCTGCGAAGAGACGAAGCTGATGCTCGCGGAATTTGCGAACTTCCGCCACTCAAAGACGCTGCACACCCACATCGTCAACATCAACAACATGGAAGAAGAGGCGGACCGCATGTTCATAGCGAGCCTCCGCGACCTGCACACCACCTGCGCCGACCCGGTCGCAATCATCTCGTGGCGCGAAATCTACGTCTACCTCGAAAAATGCGCCGACGCCTGCGAGCACGTCGCCGACACGGTCGAAGGCGTAGTTATGAAGAATTCGTAAAAAGTAAAAAACGAAACGACGCCCCTGCGCTCAGAAGCGGGGGCGTTTTTTAACGCACGCGCACAAATTCGCGCCTGTACTTCAAAACGAAATACAGCGCCACGGCGAGCGGCACGAGCATATAACGGCCTGAACAGGCGAAAACGCACAGCGAAAGCGCGCCGGACAAGAGGCCGCACGCGCGCCCGCCCCTCGTCGGAAGCACACGGAAGGCGGCGAACATTCCTATCGCGTAGACCAGAAGGAAGGTCGCACTCGGAATACCCATCAGAGGCTTCAAATCCCACGAAAGCGCCCAGCTCAGGAAAAGCAGCGCAAGATTGAGCGAAGCGAAGAAAATAAAGGCGTGATGCGGCGTTTTATAGACGGGATGCAGCGCGCCGAACCACTGCGGGAAAAACCCCTCGCGCGCCTGCGCATAAAGAAGGCGCGAAAATCCCGCCGTGTAGGTATGCAGCGGACAGTAACATATCACCGCGCCGAGCAGGGCGACGACTGCGGCGGCCGCGTCGCCCCAGCGCAGGCGGATAAGGGAAATCATCGCCGTGTTCGCCCCGTATTTATAAACGCCGCTGCCGACCACGACGAAGGCGAGAGCGATATAGACGGCGTTGACGGCTGCAAAGGCCGCCCCTAGGCTTCTGGGAATATCGCGGCGCGGCTCCTTGAACTCCTCCGCAAGATGCCCGATCATCTCCCAGCCGAGAAACGCGAAGAAAAGCAGCGACATCGCGTGAGCCGCCGCTGAAAAGCCGTGCGGCGCGAAAGGCGTAAAATTCTCCGCACGCACCTCTCCGAGAGACGAACAGACGACGAAGGCCAGGATGGCGACGATGACGCCGACGACGAAAAGCTGCGTCCGCCCCGAAAGCTCGACGCCCCGGTAATTCAGCGCCGCCGCGAGCAGTGCCATGACCGCGGCGGTAATATAAGCCGCGTCCGGCCCCCATCCGAAAAGGCTGTTAAAATAGTTCGCGCCTATCAAGGCGACCGGCGGCACGCCTATCGGGACGGCCGTGAAGATGAGAAATCCGGCGAGCCGCCCGACGCCGGGGCCGAAAGCCTGCTGCGCGTATGCCGCTATGCCGCCCGAATTTGGAAAACGCGAAGACATCTGCGCGATAGCCGCGAGCATCGGCAGTGCGAAAAGCCCCATAAGAACCCAAGAAACAAGCGACGCCGGCCCGGCCGCCTCGGCAGCAAGAGCCGGCAGCACAAGAATCCCAGCGCCGATAACCGCGCCTATCGTCATCGCCGTCCCCTGAAGCCAGGTTATTTCCTTTCTGAGCCTGTTCTGTTCGTCGTTCATGGATGTTTTATCTACACAACGTCTTTTTGCTTGATGGATACATACTTAGCAAAAAGGAGAGGCGATTTGCCTCTCCTTTTCGCGTAATGCGCAGTGTCGTCTCTTACAGCTCTCTCGGCTGCGGGTTGTAGTGCGTGTGGAGAAGGTGGTGCGATTTTTCTCCGAGCGGCTTGCCGAGCCATGTGTCGTAGAGGGCGATGACGTCGGGGTTTTTGTGCGACTGGCGCAGCGTCTTGAGTTCGTCGACGCTGTAGAGGGCCGCGGTGCGCGCTGCGCGGATTTCCGCGTTGACGGGCTGCGGCTGGCCGCCGCCAC
Organism: Candidatus Caccocola faecipullorum; assembly: GCA_018716365.1. Taxonomy (GTDB): domain Bacteria; phylum Synergistota; class Synergistia; order Synergistales; family Synergistaceae; genus Caccocola; species Caccocola faecipullorum. Next base: position 292 of record DVKA01000195.1, on the reverse strand, counting down.
CGATGCATCCGCCGGGGCAGGCCATGACTTCGATGAAGTGGTAGTCGGCTTCGCCGGCGCGGACCTTGTCCATGAGGATCTTCGCGTTTTTCAGCGTGTGGGCTACCGCTATCTTGACTGTGACTGTCTTGCCGCCGACGGGAACGTCGACGGAGGCTTCCTTGATGCCTTCCATGCCGCGGACGGGCTGGAAGATGATGCCCGGGATGTCCTTGCCGTCGTTGAGTACGGCGTAGACGGTGCGGAGCGCCGCTTCCATGACGCCGCCGGTGACTCCGAAGATGGCTCCGGC
>DVKA01000194.1 GCA_018716365.1 Candidatus Caccocola faecipullorum | reverse complement strand
CTTCCAATGTTTTTCCGCGCGCTATGAAATATGTCTCTTCGTTCTTCCGCGCCAGAGCGCCGCCGACCAGACCGCCTATTCCGCCTATCCCAAAAACAGCTATTTTCATCTTCGCGTCCTCCAATCATTTTGCTGCCAAACTGTCGCGGCTCTTATTATAAACTGCTGCGGATAAATAAAAAATCCGGCGGTTGTTTCACCGTCGGATTATAACGTCTTATAATTCTGATAACGTTGTGTTATTTTTCGAGATCTGACATCTTCTCGGGAATTACGCCGCGCACTCCCCCGTGTACAAACTTCGTATCGCCTTTATAGCGCGGGATGAGGTGCATATGGACGTGCATGACGGTCTGGCCGGCGCACTCGTTGCAGTTGACGCCGAAGTTGTAGCCGTCGGGGGAATATTTCTCGTCGATGAGCTTTTTGCCCTTGTGCAGAAGGTCGTGCATCGCCAGCTCCTCTTCGGGCGTTATGTCGAAGTAGTTCTGGACGTGGCGCTTCGGGATTATCAGAAGATGTCCCGGATTGACGGGCATCACGTCGAAGACGGCGTAGGCGAGCTCGTTTTCGAGCACGTAGTCTTTAAGCTTGCAGAATATGCAGTCCATGATTATTCGTCCTCGTCGAAGAATCTTTCGGTCGGCGCGTCGCCCCAGAGCGAGTCGAGCCGGTAGAAGTCGCGTCCTTCGCGGCTCAGTATGTTCACGATGAGGTCTCCGGCGTCGAGCAGCGTCCATTTCGTGCTGCTCTCCCCTTCAATTCTGTACGACAGCCCCATCTCGTCTAGCGTATCGGTCGCCGTGTCCTTGAGCGTCCTGCCGTGGAGCTCGGAGCGCGCTATTGCGACGATGAAGATGTCGGCAAAGCCTGATACTTCGCTGAGGTCGTGCGCTGTCACTTCGAGCGCGTGCTTGTCAAGCAGCGCGTCTATCAGCTTTCTGTACGGTGCGCAGAAGTCCTTCTTTTCCGCCATTCCTGGCTCCATCTCCTTTTCTGTCGTTCAATTATATTTTATTGCTCGCCGCTTATCTTTACCAGTTCGTCGAGAAGCTTAACCAGACGCTCGTAGTCGTGGCCCGCCACGAGCGAGGCGTAGAAAGCCTGCTGTCCCGGCCTCACGAGCCCTTCCGGTATCCTCAGCAGCTTCCCGAGCGTTTTCGCCGTATCCTTGACGCTCGCCGGCGCGTCGGAGGGATAGACTATGTTGCTGTAACGATAGTCGAAATGTTTCGCGTTACCGGTGTGTACGACGTCGACGCCGATTTTCTGGAGGCGCGTGGAAATCTCTCCCGCTACTCCGCTTTTGCCGGTTCCGTTGAGAACGGCTACTGATTCGGGCATCGACTTCACAAGCTCCGCGAGCTGCTCCGCCGTCATTCCCGGCTTCTCCGCTTTTTCATCTTCCGTAGGCTGCTGTTCCGCGGTGCCGCCCTCTCCAGCTTCCGTCTTTTCGCCGGTCAGCTCTTCAAACGGCGCGTTGAGGAAGCGCTTCGCGTCGCGCACGTCGCCCATCCAGTAGCTGAGGCCGTCGATGGTCGCGGGCGTTCCGCGCAGCGTCGAGAAGAGCATCTTGTCGCGCCCCACTTCGTTCTGTATGAACCCGGCAAGCTGGAGAGCGAATGATGTGGACATATCCGTCCTGAATATCTTCATAGCCTGAGCCGCAAGCTCTGGAAGGCGGATTATCACACGCGGATCGTAGGCCCTTTTCAGCATCGCCTTGAGGAACTGCTGCTGGCGCTGTATGCGTCCGATGTCGCCGAGCGCGTCCTTGCGGAAACGCACAAAGTGTAGGGCAGTTTTGCCGTCGAGCGTCTGAAGGCCGGGCTGTATGTTTATGTCGAGGCCGCCGGCGCGGTCGACGTAGCGCATACGTTTCGGCACGTCTATCTCGACGCCGCCGAGCATATCGACGAAGGCAGGGAAGCTGTCGTAGTCCACTATCATGTAGTAAAGTATCGGCTCGCCGAGGTAGTTCGTGACGGTCGCGCGCATGAGATCCTGTCCGCCGTAGGCGAAGGCATGGTTGAGTTTCTGCGTACCGTGCCCAGGTATCATCACACGCGTGTCGCGCGGCAGCGAAAGCACTCTGATGTTCTTGTCGTCTATGTCGACGGTTATGAAAAGTATCGTGTCGGAACGTCTTGACCCGTCGACATTGTCCTCGCCCATGAGCAGTATGTTGAATTTGCCCTGGCTTTCAAGCGCGTCGTATGAGGCGCTGTTTTCCGCCGACTTTTTAGCCGCGTCTATCAGCGTCTCGCCCTTTGAGTTCCACGCCGTGTAGAGGCGTACCCCCACGCCGGCCGCCGCCGCTATGAATCCGAGCAGGACGGCGAGTATTATCGTTTTTGTTGTCGAACGCCTCAAGACCTATTCCTCCGTGTAGTTCCTGTACAGAGATTTTTTTCTTATGAACTTCTCCACCGCCGGAGGCACCATGAAGCGTATGCTCCTGCCGCTTTTCGCGCGCTCTCTGAGCTCAGTGCTCGAAATGGCGAGCAGCGGGATTTCCAGCGGGATGATTTTTGTCCTGAGCCCTTCCGGGAGCTCTTCCATCTTTTTCGGCGAGTAGCCGTAGCGGCTGACCGCGACGAAACGGCACATCGCCATTATTTCTTCCGGGTTTTTCCACGAGACTATGTCGAGCACGGCGTCCAGCCCCGTTATGAAATAGAACCGCGCGCCGTTATATTCCGGCATCGCGCGCAGCGCGCGGAGCGTGTCTATCGTGTAGCTGTTGCCCTGACGGTCTATCTCGACGCGCGAGACGCGAAAATACGGGCAGTCCACCGTCGCCAATTCCGTCATCAGATAACGGTCCTCGGGGGACGTAACCCTTTTATTGGCCTTGTGCGGCGGACGGCCAGACGGGATGAACACGACCTCCGACAGGCCGAAGGCCGCGTGCGCCTCGTCAGCTGCGAGAAGGTGGCCGTAATGGATGGGATCGAAAGTCCCCCCCATTATGCCGATTTTTCTGCCTTCGGAGCCTTCCGCAGAGCGGTTATTCATCGCCGTCCTCTTCACCGCCGTCCTCGAATTCATCAAGCTCCGGCGCGGGCTCTTCGTCGTATGTCTCTTCGGGATAGTAATCCGGGTAGAAGTTGAAATCTTTGTAGCCTATGCTCACGAGGTCGCCGGGCTGCGCCCCCGCAGCTTCGAGCAGTTCTTCGACCTTGTAGCGGCGAAGCAGCTTCGTGAAACGGGCGACGTTCTCCTCCTGGCTGAAGTCGTAGCGCTCGACCGCCTTTTCAAGCTTGTAGTGAAGCACGCGGTAGCCGCCGCCGTGCATGGAAATTATCTGTATCTTCATGCGCTTGCGGTTCGGCGTTTTTTCCAGCGGTTTTTCTTCAAGCGCGTAGAGCCTTACGCTGCTTTCAGGCCTCGGGTGGTCGGCTGTGAATTTCGTAACGCGCTTTACGATCTCTGGAATCCCTTCTTCCGTGAGCGCGCTCAGCGTCATGAAGGATACGCCCTTTTTCTCAAAATAGTCAGCGAGCTGCGCCGTTAGCTCCGGCGCGAATTCCTCGGGAACTTCGTCGAGCTTGTTTCCCGCGACGAAGAATGGACGTTCGTCAAGCTCGGGGTCGTACTTGCGCATTTCGCTGCGCACTACTTCGAAATCTTCAACGATGGTGTCGAAGTCGCCGCTTTCGAGGCTCAGCACGTGTATCAGTAGCCGCGTCCTGTCTACGTGGCGCAGGAATTCGAGGCCGAGCCCCTTGTTTTCGTGCGCGCCCTCTATGAGCCCAGGGATGTCCGCGATGACTATTCTTTCGTCGCCGGTGTTTATGACGCCGAGGTTCGGCGAAAGCGTCGTGAATGGATAGTTCGCAATCTTCGGCTGCGCGTTGGAGATGGCGGCGAGTATGCTCGATTTGCCGACGTTGGGCAGTCCTACGAGGCCTACGTCCGCGATCAGGCGCAGTTCGAGGCGCAGCTTGACCTCCTCGCCCATTTCGCCCTGCTCGCAGAAGCGTGGGGCCTTCCTCGACGAGCTAGCGAAGTAGCGGTTGCCGCGCCCTCCCCTGCCGCCGCGCGCCGCGACAAAGCGGTCATGCGGTTCGACGAGGTCTGCGCAGCCTTCGCCCGTCTCAACGTCGTAAATGAGCGTCCCGCACGGGACGTAGATTATTTTATCTTCGCCCGCGCGCCCGTTCCTCGCCGCGCCCTTTCCGTGGTCGCCGTTCTCTCCCTTGATGTGATGCATATACTCAAGGTCGGCGAGCGTCTGAAGGTTCGACGTCGCTTCGAATATAACGCTGCCTCCGCGTCCGCCGTTGCCGCCGTCGGGGCCGCCGTTGGGCTTGAAGCGCTCGCGCAGGAAGCTCATGCAGCCGTTGCCGCCGCGTCCGGCTTTGACGGACATTATCAGAGAGTCAACGAATTTCATCTGTTCACCTCTTAAAATACCAGAAAAGGGGGCCTGCTCCAGCAAGGGCCCCCATGACAAAATCGGTCGGTAGATATATTAGAGCGTTTCCTGCTGCTCGATCGTGACGTACTTGCGGTCGGCCTTCGTCTGGAAGCGGACTTTGCCGGGCACGAGCGCAAATATCGTGAAGTCGCGTCCGAGGCCGGTGTTCTCTCCGGGATGGTACTTCGTGCCTCTCTGACGCAGGATTATCGTACCGGCGTTTACGAACGAGCCGTCGCCGCGCTTGATGCCAAGGTACTTAGGCTGACTGTCGCGGCCGTTGGTTGAACTTCCCTGTCCTTTTTTATGCGCCATAATTCATTATCCCCTTTGCGTAGAAACTAGCCGTTGATGGACTCGATCTGGACGAGCGTGTACTGCTGGCGGTGTCCGCGGAATTTGCGGTAGTTCTTCTTTCTGCGGTACTTGAATACGATGACCTTGTCGTTCTTTCCGCTCTCGACGATCTTCGCGCTTACGGAAGCGCCCTCGACGTAGGGAGCGCCGATGACCGCACCTTCGTCCTTGCCGAGAAGGATGACCTTGTCGAAGGTTACGACCGCGCCGTCTTCGGCGTGGATCTTCTCGACTTTGAACTTGTCGCCCTCGGAAACTCTGTACTGCTTTCCGCCCTGCTCAATAACTGCGTACATTCTTTCGTTTACCTCCTCCGCTGTGTGTCAGGCAGCCCTTTGGACTTTTCAAGCCCGCACCAAGCGTATTCTAAAACTAGAAGATTATAGGCATAAAGCCGCCGTCTGTCAACTTCTGCGCGCGCCGTACTTCTCCGCCAGATATTTTATCGCGGCGCGGTAGCCCTCGAAGCCCATGCCGCTGAATTTTTTCTCGCAGGCCATGCCGACGTATGAGACCTGGCGGAACGGCTCGCGCGCATCCACGTCGGAGATGTGCACCTCGACTGCCGGCAGCGCGACGGCTTTGAGCGCGTCGAGTATAGCGACGCTGGTGTGCGTGTATGCCGCGGGATTTATCACTATGCCGTCCTTCGCGCCATAGGCTTCCTGTATTTTGTCTACGATAGCGCCCTCGTGGTTCGACTGGAAGAGCTCGGCCTCGACGCCGCACTCGCGCGCACTCGCGCGGATGAAGCTTTCCAAATCCGCGAAGGTTTTGCGCCCGTAGATGTCGGGCTCCCTGATGCCGAGCATGTTGATGTTCGGTCCGTTTATTACAAGTATCTTCATAGGCCGAGCCTCCTTATTATTTCGTCCGCCGTCTCGCGCGCGCTCGCGTTGTTGTAGACCGTCAGCTCCGCGAGCTTTTCGTAGAGCGGCGCGCGGCGGCGGTAAAGTTCGTCGGGCGGCGTCGCCTGGGACAGAGGCCGCCCAGCCGAGGGAAGTTTGTCGAGGTCGCGGCGGATGTAGACGACGGTCGAATTCATGCGCATCGCCTCGCGGTTGTCCTCGCGCAGCACGGAGCCGCCGCCGGTGGCTATGACGAGCGACGATTTTTTCGCCGTGCGCGCTATCGCGGAATGTTCGAGGGCGCGGAAGGCCGCTTCGCCGTCTGATGCGAATATGTCGGGAATCGAGCGGCCGCTCTCCTCCACTATTATTTCGTCCGTGTCTGCAAATTCTCTGCCGAGGCTGCGCGCGAGCTGCTTCCCGACCGTCGTTTTGCCGCAGCCGGGCATTCCTATCAGGATTATGTTTTTCGTGCGCTTTTCCATAACGGAAGTAATTTCGTCGATTCGCGTGTCTGGGATATTTTGTCCGAGGAAGAGCTCCGCCGCCGCCTTAGCCTGAGCGACGAGCATCGGCAGGCCGTTCGCGCAGGGGACGCCGCGCGTTTCGGCGTCGAGCAGAAGTTTCGTCCGCGACGGATTATATATGATGTCGGCTACCGCTTCGCAGTGCGGGAAGATTTCGAGCGAGAGCGGCGCTGCGCCGACATTCGGGTACATTCCGACGGGCGTAGTGTTGACTATGAGACGCGCGTCAGCGTGGCGTTCGAGGTTTCCGTAGTTGTCTTCTCCGCCGCGCGATATGACGGTCACGCTTTTTGCGCCGAGATCGTTCAGCGCCGTCTGAACCGTCAGCGAGGCCCCGCCGCTGCCGAGGACGAGCGCTTTTCTGCCTTTTACCTCTATTCCGGCCTTTTGCAGCATATAGACGAAGCCGAAGTAGTCTGTGTTGTAGCCGCGAAGCAGGCCGCCGTCGTTGACTATCGTGTTGACGCTGCCGATGCGCCGCGCCTCGGGCGATAGCCACGCGCAGTAGGGAATCACATCCTTTTTATAGGGCACTGTGACGTTGAGGCCGCGGAAGGCTCCGCGTTTCAGGAAGCGTCCGAGCTCGCCGCGCTCTAGCTCTATGAGGCGGTAGTCGTAGCCGCCGAGCTCGCCGTGAATGTACGGGGAAAAGCTGTGTCCGAGCTTTTCCCCGATAAGGCCGTATCCGGCTTCAGCCATCAGCAGATTGCCTCGTTGTAGGTGCCGAGATAGCGCAGATGCTCGCTCTCGCACTCAAGGTCGCGGAACAGCTTTTCCATCTCGGGCGCGTAAACGGAGCATTCGAGGTCGAAATAGAACATGAATTCGAACTCGCGGTCAGGCAGCGGGCGGCTTTCGAGCTTGCGGAGGTTGATGCCGAGCGCGTAGAATTTCGAAAGGACGTTGTAGAGCGAGCCGGGCTTGTGCGGCAGCGTCATCATGAGCGAGGTGCGGTCTGCGCCGGGATAGACCTCAAGGTTCTTCGAGATGCAGATGAAGCGCGTATAGTTGTTGTCCTGATCCTGCACGTTCGCCTTGAGCACGTTAAGGCCGTATTCCTCTGCGCAGAAGCGCGACGAGAGCGCGGCGAGGTCGTTCCGCTCCGACTGAGCGACTGTGCGCGCCGCGACCGCGGTGTTTTCTACGACGGTCGGCTTGACGTTTTTGAGGCCGGCGAGGAAGTTTGCGCTCTGGCTCAGAGCCTGACTGTGCGAAAGGACTTCGCGCACGTCTTTAAGCTTCACGCCGTGCTTCGCTAGCAGGTTGTGCGTCACCTTGAGCCGCACGGCGCGCACGATGTAGAAATTATGGCGCGTCATGAGGTCGTATATAGCGTTGACGGAACCAGCCGTGCTGTTCTCTATGGGCAGTATTCCATACTGGCACATACCGCTTTCTACGGCTTTGAAGACGTGTTCGAAGGTGTTGAAGTAAAGAATCGTCGGCGCTTTGAAGAGGCTGTCGCAGGCTATCTGCGAGTTCGCGCCCTCTATGCCCTGACAGGCTACCGTCGGGCGCTGCGGGAAAAGCTTCGGAGTCGAGTCGAGCGTCGCGCGGATGCTGTCGTACGTCCCCGACGTCACGCCGTTGCAGAAATTCTGATACGAGCGCGTCGTCGCCATTATGGTGCGGTAGACCGACTGCGCGTAGTCAGCGAGGCTGTCTCCTGCGAGCTGGCCTATTCTGGAGAGCACAGCGCGCTCGCGTCCCGCGTCGAGCACGGGAAGCTCCTTTTCCTTTTTGTAGGCCGCGATGTCTTTAGTCACGTCCATGCGCTCGCGGTAGAGCTTGACTATCTTTTCATCGATTCCGTCGATTTTTTCACGCAGTTCCTCAAGTTTCTTTGACATTTTATTTTTCCTCCTTGAAAATTTTCTGAGCTTTCATATTTTATCCGTATTGCGTTCGAGCAGCACGTCGAGCATCACCATCGCCGCCGCGGCTTCAACCACCGGCACGGCCCTCGGCACGACGCACGGGTCGTGGCGTCCGGTTATACACAGCTCTTCTTCCGTCATCGCCGAGAGCGAGACAGTGCGCTGCGGCTTCGCTATAGAAGGCGTCGGTTTGAAGGCTGCGCGGAAGATTACCGGCATTCCGTCGCTTATGCCGCCGAGTATGCCACCCGCGTTGTTCGTGCGCGTTACGATTTCGCCGCCGTCGAGCGCTATTTCGTCGTTGTGCTCCGAGCCGCGCATTAGCGCCGCGCCGAAGCCGGAGCCGAACTCAACGCCCTTGACGGCGGGAATTGCAAAGAGCGCCGCCGAGAGCCTGCTCTCAAGGCCGCCGAACATCGGCGAGCCTGCGCCTGCTGGCAATCCGGTCACGATGCACTCGACGACGCCGCCGGCGGAATCGCCTTCGGACTTCGCCGCGAGTATCGCCTCGCGCATCCTCTCCCCCGCCGCCTCGTCGAGCACCGGGAACTGCGCAGATTTGACGCGGTCGAGAGTTTCCTTCTTCTCGCCGAGCGCGTTGAAGCGCCGGTCGTTTATCCCCGCTATTGAAAGTATATGCGCGCCTATCTCTATGCCGCGCCGCGCGAGGATCTGTGCGCATATCCCGCCCGCTATGCAAAGCGGCGCGGTGAGGCGGCCCGAGAAATGACCTCCGCCGCGCACGTCCTGAAAGCCGTGGTATTTAATCTCGGCCGTAAGGTCGGCGTGTCCGGGGCGCGGAAGGTCGCGCAGTTTGTCGTAGTCCTTCGAGCGCGTGTCGCCGTTTTTGATTATCGCGGTCAGCGGAGCGCCGCAGGTGCGCCCGTTGTGCAGGCCGCAGATTATATGCGGCTCGTCGGCCTCTCGGCGCGCGGTCGATTCCGCGGAGCGCCCCGGCGCGCGGCGCAGCATGAATGCGCGCAGCGCCTCTTCGTCGACCGTTTCTCCGGCCGGCAGGCCGTCTATCGTCACGCCTATGTATTCGGCGTGCGACTGTCCGAATATGGAAATATGTATCTCTTTGCCGAAGTATGAACTCATTGCCCCAGCTCCTCTATATATCCGCCGAGACGCTTGTAGTCCCTCCAGAACCCCGGATATGACTTATTGACGCATTCAGCACCGTCGAGCACTATTTCCTCCCCGCAGCGCGCCGCCGTTATCGCCGCCATCATTGCGATGCGGTGGTCGCCGCAGCATGAGATTTCAACGCCGCCGCGCAGACCGTCTTCTCCGTATATCGTGATTCCGTCCGGCTCTTCTTCCGCGCGTCCGCCGAGCGCGTTTATAACCGACGCTACTGAGGCGAGCCTGTCGCTCTCCTTCATGCGCAGCCGCGCCGCGCCGCTGAAACGCGTCACAAAGCCTTTTCCGCGCGCAGCCGCCGCTGCGGCCGTCGGAGGCAGAAGGTCAGGGCAGTTCGATATGTCGATTTCGACCTCTTTCACTTCTTTATCCCCGATTGCCTCCGCAATCGCCAGCCCGTGCGCGCGGTCGCCCTGCGCCGACTTCGCGTCCATGCCTTGCAGCTCTATTTCGCTGCCGAGCAGGTTCGCCATGAGCCAGAACGCGGCTTGAGACCAGTCCGCTTCGACGGAAGCGCTGAAAGGAGCGTAGCTCTGTCCGCCGCGTATCGAGTAACTTCCGCCTTCGCCGTCCGTACGTATTCCGGCCCTGGCCTGCGCGCTTCTCGTCATCTCGACGTAAGGCAGGGATTCAAGCCGCGTCGTGGACGAAAGCGCCGACTCGCCTCCGAGCAGCGGCAGCGCGAAGAGCAGGCCGCTGAAGAACTGGCTCGACACGTCGCCTCGCAGCGAATACGCTCCGGGTTTCAGGCCGCCCGAGATTTCAATAGTATCGCCTGTGTAGGAAAAATTTATTCCCTTTTCCATGAAAAGGTCGAGGTACGGCCCCTGCGGGCGTTTCATAAGACGGCCCGTCCCTGCGAAACGTCCGCGCCCGTAGAGCGCGAGCGCTATCGGGATGAAGAAACGCAGCGTCGAGCCGCTCTCGCCGCAGTCAAAGGTCCGCGTCCCGTCCGCGCCCCGTCCGGCCGTGCCCGTTATTTCTACGCCGCCTCCTGCTGCGGGCTTCCATCCGGCCCCAATACATTCCAGACATCTGAGCGTCGCTTTCACGTCGTCGGAGAAATCAATATTTTCAATCGTCGAGCGCCCGTCCGCCAAAGCCGCGCAGATCAGCATCCTGTGCGCCATGCTCTTGCTTGGCGGCGGCGTGACGCCGCCGGATAGAAGGCGAGGCTTTATCAGGATTTTCATCTTGCGCCCTCCGTTTCGGTTTCTGCCAGAGCAAGCAGCCTTTCGCGTTCAATCGGGAAAATCTCTGCCGCGCCGAGCTCCTTCAGCAAAATCAGCCTGACGGACGAACCGGCCCCCTTTTTGTCGAGAGAGACGGCCTCGCGCATAATTTCAGGCGGACATTTGATTTTCTGGGGCAGTTTGTATTGTTCAAGTATCCTGCGTATTTCTGTCTCGACGTTTTGAGGCGTCGCGCCGAGCGCCGTTCCTATCCGCGCGGCTGAGACCATGCCCGCGGCGACCGCCTGTCCGTGCGTCCATCTTTTGTAGCCGCCGGCAAGTTCGTAGGCGTGGCCGAGCGTGTGGCCGAAATTCAGTATCATGCGCGCGCCGGTGTCGCGTTCGTCCTCCATGACGAGCGCGCGCTTGATGTCGCAGCAGGTGTAGATTATATCCTCGATTTCGGACATGACGCCCTCTCTGCCGCCGAGCGCCGCAAGCCTGCGGAAGAGCGCCGCGTCGCGGATGCAGCCGTACTTTATGACCTCCGCCATGCCGTCGGAGAAGGTCCCGTCGCTGAGCGTTTCAAGACAGTCGGGGTCTATGAGCACGCCCTTTGGCTGCCAGAAGGCCCCGGCGAGGTTCTTCCCAGCTTTCAGATCTATCCCTACCTTGCCTCCGACCGACGAATCGACTTGGGCAAGAAGCGTCGTCGGGACCTGTATGAAATTCACTCCGCGCAGTACTGTAGCCGCGGCGAAGCCCGCGAGGTCTCCGACTACCCCGCCGCCGAGCGCTACGACAACGTCGCTGCGCGTGAAGCCGAATGCAGTCATCGCCTCCCAAAGTTCAACAAGCTTTTCCGGCGATTTCGATTCCTCGCCCGCTGGCACTGTGTGCAGACAAACCTTATAGCCAGCGGCTTCGAGCGAAGAGACGGCGCGTCCGCCGTAAATTCCGCCTACTGTTTCGTCGGTGACGACAAAGACGCGCTCGGCCTTCGGCGTCAGCTCGCGGCATTTCTCGGGAAGCGAGCCGAGCACGCCGCGTCTTATCTCGATGTCGTACTCTCTTCCGGGAAGAGCCACTCTCAGAGTTCTTCCGTTCATCTTCCCGCCCTCCTTTCGCACTCTACGCCGTCGGCTAAAAGCGCAGCGAGGCGCGGTTCGTCAGAAGCTTCGAGCGCTGTCCGGTACTCAGACAGATTTTTAATCATCAGGTTGATTTCATTTATAAGGTAATCTTTATTGTCGATGAAAAGCTCCGTCCACATCGACGGGTTGAGCTTCGCAACGCGCGTCAAATCCGCGTAGCTTCCAGCCGAATACCCCGCGTGTTCCTGCGCTCGCGGGCTCTTGACGTAGGCGTTCGAGACTACGTGGCACATCTGCGATGTGAAGGCTATCATCTCGTCGTGATGTTCCGCCGTAGTTATCGTAAATCTGCCGAAGCCCGCGGGCGCGAGCAGTTCTCCCGCCCTTCCGACAAGCTCGTCGCCGCCCTCCGCTGGCGGGACTATTATCATAGACGCGCCCCTGAACATATCAGCGCGGCTATTGGCGAAGCCGGAGAACTGTATTCCAGCCATCGGATGCCCGCCGAGGAAGTTGAAACCGTGCTCTTTCGCCAGAGCGAAGCCGGCGGCGCAGACCGCGCGCTTAACTCCGCAGCAGTCGACGACGAGCCCGCAGCCGCGAAGATACGGGGCAGTTTGGACCAGATACTTGACGGCTGCCGCGGGATATAACGCTATGAGAATCAAATCGCACTCCTTCGCGTTTTCGTTCCTCAGCTCCCCCGCTATCGCTCCGGCCTCCCCGGCTTCGCGCATGACCGCGTCGTCCGCGTCGTACCCGAGCACGCGCGCGCCGCTTTCTGCGTAGGCGCGCGCGAAAGAGCCGCCAATCAGCCCAAGGCCCGCTATTCCGACCGTAATCCGTCCTTTGTCCGCCATAGCCTAATCTTCCGCGAGCGCCGCGGCGCGGACGCGGCGGACAGCCTTGACGACGTCGTCGAACTGTTCTGGGCGCAGCGACTGCGCGCCGTCGCAGAGCGCGTGCTGCGGGTCGTTGTGCACTTCAATGATGAGGCCGTCCGCGCCGCAGGCCGCCGCCGCCATCGACATGCTCTTCACGTAGCGCGCGACGCCGGTCGCGTGGCTCGGGTCGACAATCACAGGCAAGTGCGAGAGTTCGTGAAGCACACAGACCGCGCTGAGGTCGAGCGTGTTGCGCGTCGCGGTCTCGAAGGTGCGTATGCCGCGCTCGCAGAGGATTATGTTCTCGTTGCCGTTCGACATGATGTACTCGGCGCTCATCAGCAGCTCCTTAATTGTGTTCGCAAGGCCGCGTTTGATGAGTATTGGCTTGCGCGTCTTGCCGAGCTCCTTCAGCAGCTCGAAGTTCTGCATATTGCGCGCGCCGACCTGAATCACGTCGACTTCCTCGAAGAGGGGCAGATGGTTCGCGTTCATGATTTCCGTGACTATCGGAAGCCCAGTCTCTTTTTTAGCTTCAAGCAGAAGGTTGATGCCGTCAGCCTTGAGCCCCTGGAAATCGTAGGGCGACGTGCGCGGCTTGAATGCTCCGCCGCGGAGCATCGTCGCGCCTGAGGCCTTGACGCTCTTCGCAACGGAGATAATCTGCTCCTCGCTCTCGACCGAGCACGGGCCTGCAATTACAGCGAAGTTGCCGTGTCCTATTGGAATCTGCGCCTCGCCTACCTTTACCACGGAGTCGAGCGGATGGAATTTTCTGTTCGCGTTCTTGAAGGGCTCGGAGACGTGTTTCACGCTTTCGACGATGTCGAGCCCCGAGAGCAGTTCGTCGTCGAGCCTGCTGATGTCGCCGATTACGCCGATTATCGTCGTGTAATCTCCTTTGGAGAGGTGCGTGCGCAGCCCCTGAGCCTCTATCCAGCGCACAAGGTCGTTGATGCGTTCTTCTTTCGCGTCCGGTTTTACTATGATTATCATCTCTGTATCCCTCCTGAAAAATTTCCGCGCCTTCGGCGGCCAATAAAAAAAGCCTGCGGTGAAGTTGTACATTCACCGCAGGCTTTGATTTCTCTGGATTTCGTTTGTATTGAGAAAAGCGTTTCGCAGCAAAAGACACCTTCACTTATTTAGCTTTGGTTGCTAAAAAAGTAAAAGTATCCAAAAAAGAACTGATAAGCCGCGAACTGCTTCATTATCCAAAAACTCTCCTTTTATGCGGGTTTGACCCGACGGTGAGAATCCTATCACCGCAAAACTTTGTTGTCAACAGAAATTTTGTAACGAAAAGCTAAAGAACGCGGCAGGCTGAATCAAAAGTCCGCCGCTGCCGGGTTCAGCCGGAGCGACGGACTTCACATCTTTTTGCGCGGCCTTTTACTGCGCCATCCTTTCGAGGAGCTTCAGCGCCTCTTCAATCTTTGGATTCGGCTCGTCGGTCTGGAGCGCCTCGCGCACGCAGTGCCTTATGTGCGCCTGCAGTATATCCTGATTCGCGCGCTTCAGAA
>DVKA01000193.1 GCA_018716365.1 Candidatus Caccocola faecipullorum | reverse complement strand
CCGGTGGCGTTCGCTATTATCGCCCTGTCGCCGAAGAGCTGCGAGAGGAGCTTGAGGTACGGGGTTTCGCCGCAGCCGGCGCAGGCGCCCGAGAACTCAAAGAGCGGACGGAGGAGCTGTACGTCTTTGACAGTCGAGGTGTTGAGCTGGTTCCTGTCGGTCTCGGGGATGTCGAGGAAGAAGTTCCAGTTCGCGCGCTCGGCTTCGCGGAGCGGCATCTGGGTCTTCATCGTGAGCGGGCGCGCGCCGCCCTCTTCCTTGGCCTTTACCGGGCAGTTGTGGGCGCAGAGGCCGCAGCCGGTGCAGTCCTCGGGAGCGATCTGTACGGTGAACGCCTTGTCCGCAAAGTTCTTCCACTTCGCGTCGGCGTGCTTGAAGGTCTCGGGGGCGTCCTCAAGGAGCTTCTTGTCGTAGACCTTGGAGCGTATCGCCGCGTGCGGGCAGACGAGCACGCACTTACCGCACTGGATGCAGAGGTTCGGATCCCAGACGGGGATGTCTATCGCGATGTTTCTCTTCTCGTACTGCGTCGTCGCCGTCGGGAAGGTTCCGTCGTCGGGCAGCGCGGAGACGGGGAGGCTGTCTCCTTCGAGGACCATCATGGGGCCGAGCACGTCCTTGACGAACGCGGGCGCGTCGTCGGCGACGGGCGGCTTGATGTCGAAGGTGCTGGTAGCCTCGGCGGGGACTTTGACCTCGTGGAGGTTGGCGAGGGTTTCGTCGACGGCCTTGATGTTCTTGTCGACTATCGCCTGTCCCTTGCGGCTGTAGCTCTTTACGATGGAGTCCTTGATGGCCTTGATGGCCTCGTCCTGCGGAAGGATGCCGCTGATGGCGAAGAAGCAGGTCTGCATGATGGTGTTCGTGCGGGAGCCCATGCCGGTTTCCTTCGCGATTTTGACGGCGTCGATGACGTAGAACTTGAGGTGCTTGTCTATTATCTGCTTCTGGTAGCGGTAGGGCAGCTTGTCCCAGATCTCTTCGGGGCCGAAGGGCGCGTTGAGGAGGAAGGTGCCGCCGTCGGCCGCGTTCTTGAGCACGTCGAGCTTCTCAAGGAAGGAGTAGACGTGGCAGGCGAGGAAGTTGGCCTTGTTGATGAGGTAGCTGGCGTATATCGGGTCGGGGCCGAAGCGCAGGTGGCTGACGGTGTAGCCGCCGGACTTCTTGGAGTCGTAGCTGTAATAGCCCTGCGCGTAGAGGTCGGTCTCCTGGCCTATTATCTTGATGGAGTTCTTGTTGGCGCCGACGGTTCCGTCCGAGCCGAGGCCGTAGAAGAGGCAGCGTACCGTCTTCGGGTTCTCGGTGTCGAAGGAAGGATCGTAGGGCAGGCTCGTGAAGGTGACGTCGTCCTCTATGCCGATGGTGAAGCCGTCTTTCGGCTCAAGCTTGTTGAGTTCGTCGTAGACGCCCTTGACCATGGCGGGGGTGAAGTCCTTCGAGGATAGGCCGTAGCGTCCGCCGACGACGGTGATGCCACTGCCGTTAAGCGCCTCGCGCACGTCGGCGCAGAGAGGCTCGCAGATGGCCGCGGGGTCTTTGCTGCGGTCGAGGACGGCTATGGTCCTGACGGTCGCGGGCAGCGCGTTGCAGAAGCGCTTGACGTCGAAGGGACGGAAGAGGCGGACGGCGACGAGGCCGACTTTTTCTCCGTGCTGGTTCATGTAGTCGACGGTTTCGCGCGCTACGGCGGCGCCGGAGCCCATGATGACTATTACGCGTTCGGCGTCGGCCGCTCCGTAGTAGTCGAAGAGGTGGTACTGGCGGCCCGTTACCTTCGCAAATTTGTCCATCGCGGCCTGGAAGATGTCGGGCATATCGGCGTAGTAGCGGTTGGCGCCTTCTCTGGCCTGGAAGAATACGTCGGGGTTCTGCGCGGTTCCGCGGACGAGCGGCGCGTCGGGGGTGAGGCGGTTCCAGCGGTGCTCGCGGACGAGTTCGTCGTCGATGCAGGCGCGCATTGTGTCGTAGGATATTTCTTCAATTTTCATTTCTTCGTGGCTGGTGCGGAAGCCATCGAAGAAGTGGAGGACGGGGACGTGTCCCTCAAGCGTCGCCATCTGCGCGATGAGGGCGTTGTCGGTGGTCTCCTGGACGGTCGAGGAGCAGAGCATGGCCCAGCCGGTGTTGCGCACCGCCATTACGTCGGAGTGGTCTCCGAAGATGGAGAGCGCGTGGGTCGCAAGGCTGCGCGCCGTGACGTGCATTACCGTGCTCGTGAGCTCGCCCGCTATCTTGTACATGTTCGGGATCATGAGGAGAAGTCCCTGCGAAGCGGTGAAGGTCGTGCCGAGCGCTCCGGCCTGTATCGCTCCGTGGTAGGCTCCCGAGGCTCCGGCTTCGCTTTGCATCTCTTCGACGAGCGGAACGGTTCCCCAGATGTTCGGACGGTGCTCCGCGGACCACTGATCCGACCATTCTCCCATCGGCGACGACGGCGTGATCGGGTAGATAGATATTACCTCGTTCACGGCGTGGGCGACGTGCGCCGCAGCTTCGTTACCGTCTACCGTTACCATCTTTCTCTCTGACATTTTTTTACCTCCCATTTGCTTCCCAACATTTGGGTTGGATACATATTATCGACAAACGCCTTATTATTGCACAATTTTCTGTTCATTTCCAGTCCTTGCGGTTAAATCGAACAAAACGCTGGTAAACCAGGTCAATATCGTCGATTATGCGCCGGAACTCCATAATTATGCGCCTATGTTCGCGTAAAAATTGCGTAAATTTCTCACGCACGCTCCGAAGCACAGCGCGCCCTCCCGCGTTTATGTACGGAAGGGCGCGCCTGTCGTTCTTCGCCTTTTTTCTCCTGCGCCTCTCGCGCGCCTATTCGCCGCAGATGTTCCGCAGTTTCCCTATAGGCTCGATCTCGACTTCGACGAGGTCGCCCGGGCGGATTTCCCCGACTCCCTGCGGCGTGCCGGTCGAGACCACGTCTCCCTCTTCGAGCGTTGCGAAGCGGCTGATGTGCGATATGAGGCGCGGTATCGGGAATATCATCTGCTCTATCGCGCCGTCCTGCACAGTCCTGCCGTTGAGGCGCGTGGTCACGCGCGTAGAGGACGGCAGCTCTTTCGTGAGGAGCACGGCGGGGCCGAGCGGCGCGAAGGTGTCGAAGCTCTTCGCGCGAGTCCACTGCCCGTCCTTGTTTTGCAGCGCGCGCGCCGTTACGTCGTTCATTATCGTGTAGCCGAGTATGTGGTCGTAGACCTCTTCCTCAGGGATATTTTTGCCGCCGCGGCCGATGACTACGGCGAGCTCGCCCTCGTAGTGTATCGGGCCGGCCCATTTCGGGATGCGGATGAAGTCGTTCGCGCCGGTTACGGCCGAGGCCGCCTTGAGGAATATGAGCGGCTCTTCCGGGATGTCGTGGTCGAGCTCTTTCACGTGGCCGACGTAGTTGCGTCCGACGCACCAGATTTTTTTAGGCGCAAAGGGCGGCAGGAACTTCACGCGCTCGACGGGATAGCTGAGCCGTATCTGAGACGTTATGCCGGAAAACGGATCTCCGTCCACGATGTCCACAGAGTTCCCGCGCAGCTGCCCGCTGTACGAGCGCCCGTCCATCGTGAAACGGCAGAAAAGCACCGGATTTTCTTTCTTCATCTCAATTCGCCTACTTTCCTTCTCTTCTGTCGAGCGCCGCCGCTATGCGTTCGAGCCCTTCTTTGAGCTGTGCGCGCGTCGTGCCGATGTTGATGCGCGCGAAGCCGTCGCCCGCGGAGCCGAACCACTTGCCCGGGTCGAGCGCGACCTTCGCCTCCTTGACGAGGAATTCCGTCAGCGTCTCGTCGTTGAAGCCGTAACCGCGGAAGTCTATCCAGAATATATATGTGCCTTCAGGGTGGTCCATATGCGCCTTCGGCATACGCTCCTTTACGAACTGTTCCGTGAAGTCGCGGTTCGCCTCAAGGTATTCCATCAGCTGGCGGTGCCATTCGCCGCATTTGCCGTAGGCCGCCTCCATCGCTGCGATGCCGAGGATGTTCAGCGAATTGAGGTGGAAGCGCTCCAGCACCGATACGTAGATGCCGCGCAGCCGCTCGTCGGGGATTATGGCGACCGAGGACTTCAGCCCGGCGATGTTGAAGGTCTTGCTCGGCGCGATGAAGGTTATGACGTGCTTGTCCATTCCTGGCAGAGAGCCGAGGCAGGTGTGCTTTGCGTCGCTGTAAACGAGGTCCTGATGAATTTCGTCGGCGATGACTATCATATCCTTGCGGCGCACGATGTCGGCGAGCGCCTCCAGCTCCTCGCGGCTCCATACGCGCGAGACGGGGTTGTGCGGGCTGCACAGTATGAGCGTGCGGCAGGTCGGCGTGACGAGGCTTTCAAGCTCTTCGAGGTTCATCTCGAAGCGTCCGTTTCTGTAAACGAGCGGATTTTCAACGATGATGCGTCCGGCCTCGCGCACAGTGCGGTAGAAGGGCATATAGACCGGCGTCTGGATGATCATCTGGTCGCCCGGCTTCGTCAGCCCCATCGTCGCAAAAGAGAGCCCCGCGACGACGCCGCAGGCCCAGCTCACAGCCTCGCGTCCGAACTCCCAGCCGTAGTGGTCGCGCTCCCAATTGCGCACTGCGTCGCGCAGCGAGTCGGGGATGAGCGGATAGCCAAGCGCGCCCTCGTCGAGCTTCGCGCGTATCGCGTCGAGAATTTCAGGCGCGGCGGGGAAATCCATATCGGCGACCCACATAGCGAGAAGGTCGTTCGTGCCGAAGTCGTCCTTCATGCCGTCCCACTTCTCGCACTCCGTGCCGCGGCGCTCCATATATCTGTCAAAATCGTATTTCATACAAAAAGCCCCTCCGTTTCGTCGGCAGCAGCCGTATTTATTCATTTTATATTTTCCGCTTTCGCGCGCCCGCGCGCAAGTATAAAATAGTTGTAGAATATGAAAAAATATGCAGAAGAACAGCCGGAACGGAGGAATTAGATGAAATCTGACATAAAGAAAAAAGAACTCGAGCTTGGGCGCGGCGCGTCGCTGCCCGAACGCGCCGCGATGCCCGCGGAATACAGGTGGAAGCTTGAAGACATCTACGCAACGCAGGACGAATGGGAAAAATCGTTCGCCGCAATAAAAGCGCGCGTCCCCGAGCTCGCGGGCTACAAAGGCACGCTTGCGCAGTCGCCGGAGAAGATGCTCGAATTCTTCAAACTGCGCGACGAACTTTCGATAGAACTCGGAAAGCTCTACGTCTACGCAAACATGAAGAGCCACGAAGACACCGGCGACTCGAAGCAGCAGGGGCCGGCGAACCGCGTCTCCGCGCTCGCCGTCGAATTTTCCGCCGCCGCGAGCTACGTCACGCCGGAGATACTCTCGATGGACGAAGAAAAATTAAAACAGTTCATCGCAGCGCCCTGTCTCGCGGACTACGCCTTCCCGCTGCGCGAGCTGCTGCGCCAGAAGGCGCACGTCCTCACGGAAGCCGAAGAGCTGATCCTCGCGCGCTCCGGCGACATGGCGCAGACCGCCGACAACGCCTTCTCCATGCTCACCAACGCCGACATGGAATTTCCGTCGGTGCGCGACGAAGAGGGCAAAAAAGTAGAAATGTCCGAAGAACGCGCCGTCGCCTACCTGCGCTCGCCGAAGCGGAGCGTGCGCAAAGCCGCCTTCGCCTCGCTCTACACGCCCTACGGTAAAATGAAAAACACAATCGGCGCGACCTTCGACGGAATGCTCAAAACCGCGAAATTCTACGCGGAATGCCGCCGCTACGGCTCGCCGCTCGAAGAGGCGCTCGACTCGGACAACATCCCCGTCTCCGTCTACGACAGCCTCGTCTCCACAATCGAAGACAACCTCGCGCCGATGTACCGCTACATGAAGCTGCGCCGCAAAATGCTCGGCGTCCGCGAACTCCATATGTACGACCTATACGTCCCGCTCGTCGAAGACCCGTACAAAGAAATAGCGTGGAGCGACGCGAAGCAGATGATGTACCGCTACCTCGCGCCGCTCGGCGGCCAGTACCTCGAACAGATAAAAGCCGGCGTCGAAGGCGGCTGGGCCGACGTATTCCCAAACAAAGGCAAACGCAGCGGAGCATACTCGTGGGGCACATACGGCACGCACCCCTACATCTTCATGAACTACACAAACAACCTCAACGACGTCATGACGCTCGTCCACGAAATGGGCCACTCCATGCACAGCTGGTACTCGCGCAGAAACCAGCCCTACGCGACCGCGGACTACTGCATATTCACTGCGGAAGTAGCCTCGACCACCAACGAAGTGCTCTTCCTCTCCGGCCTGCTCTCCGAGACCGGCGACAGGAAAAAGCGCCTCTACCTGCTCAACCGCCGTCTCGAAAACATCCGCACCACAGTCTACCGTCAGACGATGTTCGCGTCGTTCGAGCGCGAAGTCCATAAGCGCGCCGCCGAAGGCGGAGACACCACCCCCGACGGCCTCAAACAGCTCTGGTACGAACTCAACAGGAAATACTACGGCGAAGCCATAACGATTGACGAACCGCTCAAAATGGAATGGGCGCGCATCCCGCACTTCTACACGCCCTTCTACGTCTACCAGTACGCGACCGGATACTCCGCCGCCACCGCGCTCGCTTCCGCGATACTCGAACATGGCGAACCCGCGACGCGCCGCTACCTGAACTTCCTCACCAAAGGCGGCTCCGACTACCCCATCGAGCTGCTCAAAGGCGCGGGCGTAGACATGAGCACCCCGCAGCCCGTCGAAGCCGTCGTCAGACAATTTGAAGAAACCCTCGACGAAATGGAAGAACTGGCGAAGTAACCGCCGCGTCAAAAATCCAAGACAGTACGCAGAACGACCGCCGCCCGCGATGAATACGCTGGCGGCGGCGTACTTATCCATTGACAACTTCTAACACAGCACATAATCGTGCCGTTAATCTCGTTTTTCCGATTCGCCGCGTCTCAACAGATCGGACAGTTTTTTCAAATCGCGCGCATATGATAGGACCTTTATCTTTTCTTCGACGGGGAGTTCCGTCACGACGGAAAAAATCTCCTTCGTAATTCCGCTCACCTCTGCGAG
>DVKA01000192.1 GCA_018716365.1 Candidatus Caccocola faecipullorum | reverse complement strand
ACGGAAGGAAGATGAAGTATGACGGCTAACACGCTTCTCAACAGCCAGGAGGTGCGCAAACTTCCAGCCGGCGCGCTCTTCAAGGCGATATTCGTCATAAGCTACATTTCACAGAAAAGCGATAAAAACGGAAAACCATACTACGACGTGACGGCCACAGACGGGCTCGGCACGGTCGAGGCGAAGGTCTGGTCGGACGCGCAGTGGCTCGACAAATCCGAAGCCGCGCCGCAGAGCGACGACGACAAACTGCCGCCCGAGCGCATAGTCCAGCTCACTGGCCGCACCGTCGGCGTCAACGGCAAGGTAGCGGAGTACCGCGGCCTACTCCAGTTCAACTTCAACAAGATAACTCTGCTCAACCAGGAAAAATATCCGCCGGCAGGCTACCTGCCGCATTCTCCGATACCGGCCGGCGAGCTTGCGGCTCGCTTCGAGGCGCTCGTCGGCGAATGTCAGGGCGAGGCGGGGAAGTTCCTGCGCTTCGTCTTCGGCGGCGACCGCTGGACGCGCTTCCGCGACTGGCCCGCCGCCGTGAGCCATCACCACGCATACGCGAACGGCCTGCTCGAACACACCGTCTCCGTCGCGGCCTGCGCGAAGGCTATGGCCGAGTCGATGGCGGCCTCCGGCTACGACGTGGACAAAGAAACAGTCATCGCCGGCGCTCTGCTGCACGACATCGGCAAACTCGAATCGTACAGAATGGCCCCCGTGCCGGAAATCACCGTTGAAGGCGCGCTGCTCGACCACGTCGCACAGGGCTACCTGCGCTTTTCGGAGCTGGCCGCGCAGTTCGGGCTTTCCGAGAAACTTCGGACGCACCTCTCGCACATCCTGCTCAGCCATCACGGCCAGCGCGAGTTCGGCTCTCCGGTCGTTCCCGCGACGCCCGAAGCGCTCATCGTATCGTCGGCGGACGAGCTGGACTTCCGCATGTTCTGCTGGAAGGACTCAGTCAAGAACCTCACAGACGAGCAGCCCATCTCTGCATGGAACAACTCTACGCAGCGCCGCTTCTGGAAAAAATAAAATGGCGCGCGAACTTATAATATCCGCCGACAACGACGGGCGGCGCGTCGATCGCGTGCTGCGGACGCTGTGGCCCGGCGTGCCGCTCGGCGCAATCATGAAGGCGCTGCGCACCGGCGAAGTGCGCCTCGACGGCAGACGCACGAAGGGCGAGGCGCGTCTCGCAGAAGGCCAGCGGCTCACCGTGCCGTGGGACGACGGCGCAAAGGAGGCTCCAGCACCCGCGCGCGAAGCGCCGGACGCGAAACCGCTTGAGACGCTCTACAAAGACGGCTTCGCATGGATAGTCAACAAGCCAGCGGGCCTTCTGACCCAGCCGGACGAGCGCGGCGGCGACTCGCTCATCACGCGCGCTCTCGCCGGGTTGCGCTGGGAGCGCAGCGACTACCGCCCAGCGACGGTGCAGCGCCTCGACAGGAACACATCGGGAGCTGTGATAATCGCGCTCACTGGGCAGGCGCAGCGGATTCTAGCGGAGCTTGTGCGCGAACGCAAAATCAGAAAAATATACAGGGCCGTCGTCGAAGGCGTCGCGCCGGAAAAAGGGAAAATCGACCTGCCTCTGCTCAAAGACGCGCGCACGAACACCGTGCGCCCCGACGAAAACGGACAGCGCGCGCTGACGCTTTACAGACGGATTGCAGTTGTTGGAGACAGGAGCGTCGTCGAGGCGGAGCTGGTGACGGGCCGTCCGCATCAGGCGCGCGTCCACCTCGCCGCGATAGGACACCCGATAGCGGGCGACGCGAAATATGGCGGAAAAATGGGCAAGCGCCCGCTGCTACACGCGCGGCTCGTGATATTCCCAGACGAGGCGGCGCTGCCCGCCGCGCTGCGCGGCGCGAGGATAGAGGCGCCGCTGCCCGGCGACATGAGAAAATATGAAAGAGGCGACATTTTATGAGATGCGATAAATGCACGGAAAAGCCCTGCCGCGAAGGCATGGCCTGCACAGCCTGCGACGCCGCGGCGCTCTACGCGGACGAGACGGACCGCCGCATGATGCGCGCGGCCTCCGAAGTCGAGGCGGAATACTACGGCGAGGCCAACCGCATACAGGAGATAATAATATTCTCGCAGAAAATGGGCTACAAAAAGCTCGGCATAGCCTTCTGCTCGGCCTTTTCCGAAGAGGCGGCGAAGCTCGGCGCGATACTCGAAAAATATTTCGAGATAGCGACGGTCAACTGTAAGGTCTGCGGAGTGCCGAAGTCCGAGATGGGTGCGATGGAGAGCGAGCGAGTGGGGAGCGTCTCATGCAACCCGATAGAGCAGGCCGCCGTGCTCGCCGAAGCGAAGACCGACCTCAACCTCCTGCTCGGCCTCTGCGTCGGCCACGACGCGCTCTTCATAAAATATTCCAAAGCCCCCGTCGTCCCAGTCGCGGCGAAAGACCGCGTCCTCGCGCACAACCCGATGGGCGCGCTCTACTGCTCGGCCATCTACAAACGCATGACGAAAGCCGCCTACAAATACGCCGAAGAGCATGAGAGCGAGGCTTAGCCGGTAAATTCAGCAAAAACCCGAGCGTTCGGCAAAAGACCGTCGCGTCGCCGGAAGTTCCTCAAACTTGGGAAAACTCCGCGAAGCCGCGGAAAAATCCATAAACTTACGAAAACGCCGCAAACTTACGGCGTTTCCCAAAATTCGCCGCCGCTCCGTCAATCTCACGGAGCGGCGGCAATTTTACGCGCGCCGCCCCTGCGGCGCACAGCACGCTAGCGCGCCGCTTCGCCGCCGCGCTTCAGCGTGAACTCCCACTTGCAGCAGCAGCTCTCGTCCGTCACCTCTGGATAGCAGCTCAGGCAGCGGCATTCGATTCTGTCGTCTATCGTCCGCGCGAAGCCCGAGTACTCGATGCAGCCGACCGGCCTGCACGGGTGGAAGGGCATCCCCTTGCGCCTGCGCGCCGTCTGAACGCGGCATTCCTTCATAGTATATACGAGCCTGTCGCCGTTTATCGCGATCTCGTCCTCGTTGAGGCAGGCGTACATGCGCAGCCTCAGCGCCGCCGCGAGCCCGTCGATCCCCGCGCGCTCTGGAAGCCGCAGAAATTCCTTGATGCGTTTCGCCTCGATGACTGTGAAGCGCCGCCACGCCTCGGCGTCGTGATACATCGCCGCCTCCATGCCGTCGCGCTGCTCCACAGACTGGAACCATACGCCGTCCATGGCGAGCCAGTTCTTCGCGTATATCCCGACGAGCGCCATCAGCTCGTCCCTGCTGAACCTCGCAAGATTTTCGTAATTCTCCAACAGCCGCACCTCCGGCGCGGAAGCGCGCGCCGCGAAACGCGCCGCGGGCCTCCGTGATGGCGGCATTTTAACGCATCTTCCGCGCGCGCCGCAACGTCCGGCCGATTCGCGCGCGGCGGCCGTCGCATCGAAAACGCGCGAAAGACGCGGTAAAGCTTGACAAACCGCGCCGCCTTGTAGCATAATGGCGCAAGTCGGGAAACCGGACGCATAAGCGATACTTGCCGAATATAAAAACAGGCGACACCTGTCTATTGACAGTTGTCGCTTTTTTGTTATAATCTCCATTTGTACGATTGTACACTCTTATAATTCTCGAATGGGGAGGATGCTCCCATGCAGGTAAA
>DVKA01000191.1 GCA_018716365.1 Candidatus Caccocola faecipullorum | reverse complement strand
CGGCCACGCGGCGATGAACTGCTGGATTTTCTGGTCGGCGGGGAGGGCGCAGTAGTCGCGCCAGGTGTCGAAGAATTCCTCGGCGTTTTCTACGGCGTAGCCGTCGTGGCAGTGGTCGCGCGTGTCGGAGCTGTCCATGAATATCAGCACGTCGTCCGCGACGGTCTCCGTCCCCATGGTGTCGTAGCCGATGAGCACGCGCCAGTGCGCGCCCATACAGATGTTCTCGACCATTATCGGGATTCCGGCGCGCAGCTTTTCGAGCGCGTAGCCGCAGAAGCTCGCGGGGCTGTCGAATATGACGCTGTTGCGCACTGGCGCGTAGAGGCTCGATTCTACGTTCCAGCCGATGCTTTCGAAGAAGCGGCATATTCCGGAGGTCGGCGTGCCGCCTTCGCCGCGCTCGTTGGGCTTCGTCAGCGTGCCGCAGAGCTTGACAAGCGTATCCTCGTCGTAGTGCGTGACGCCGAAGTGCCAGAGTATCGTGAGCACGGCGCTCGGGCCGCAGCTGTAGCCTTTCGTCTGCTGGTAGGTCGGGTATTCGCCGATTATCGTGAGCCCCTTGTCGTTGCTGCGCATCGAGTAGAAATCGGGCGCGGCGAAGTATGGCGACGGCGCGAAAGAAGAAAGCGGGCCTACTGCGGCCGCGCTCTCGGGGTCTATCTCTATCCATTCCGGCATCGGAATGCGTCTCGGTCTCTTTTCCATTTAATCCGCTATAGCGCTTAGCCTCCTCTTGTCAGCGCGTTCCTGGAGGAGCGCCAGCGCGACGCTCAGTATGTGCGCGTTGTCGACCCACAGGAACGAAGCGCTCGCTATAGGTTGTTCCGGTGAATCCGCCTTTGTGAAGACGAGGTTGCCGTTTACTATTCCCCATTTAAGCTTCGCCCATTCGAAGAACTCCGCGCGTCCGGCCTTGAATATTCCCTTCGGCCTGACGGTGAGCCCTTCGTCCGATATCGTGAAGCCGCCGAAGACGAAGCTGCCGCCCTTGCGCAGGCCGTCGAGCATCTCGGCCATGAGGCGGCGTCCCGCGGCGCGCCAGAAGCGCTCCGTGAGGTGCTCGTAGAAATCCCTCTGCTTCGTCTTTATCGTGAATTCCCGCGTCGCGGTGCCGAAGGTGGCGAGGTAGAGGACCTTCGGAAGTATGCCGCCGCGCTTCTGGTCTACGCCCCAGCGCAGCCGCGTTATCGTCTTGAGCGGGAAGAGCTCGCCGCAGTAGAGGAAGCCGGCGGGGGTTATGTCGAGGCTCTTCTTGAAGGGCCACGCCCCGAAGGTGCAGTGAAAATCTATTTCGTCATGCCAGCTGTTGTTTCCCACGGCTATTGCTCCTTCAAAGTTTCCTTAACGTCAACGTACCCGACGCCCGATACCGTGACGAGAGCCGCGATATCGCGCTCCCTGCGTGACCTTATTATAAACGATGCGGCGGGAGTGAGCGTAAACCATTCTCCGTCGAATGTATGTTCGTTCGCGAGGCTGTCGCGTTCTATCGCCGCGCGGCCCGGCGCGTATGTCTCCGTCTCGAGGTCCCGCGGGCCGCCGTACCATTCTATCGTGAAGCCGAGCTCCTGCGTGGTCTTGTCGGCGTCTATTATCAGCTTGAACTCCGCGCCCTCGCGCGCGGCCTGCGCCATGCGCGAGGAGAGCCACGCGCGAAGCTCCTCCGCCTCTTCGAGCACGATCCGCCTTTCGCCGGTATCGCGGAACGAGAGCGCCGCCGCGCCCGCGAGGACGCAGAGCGCGAGCGCGGCGCAGAGCAGCTCCGCGAGCGAGAAGCCGCGCCGCGCGCTAGGCCGTCTCACCTTCGAGGGATTTCACCCAAAGATAGAACGGATGCTCCTTTTTATAAAGCTTGCCGTACGGGTCTGTGCAGCCGTGCTTCGTCCAGCCCTCGGCGAGAAGTCTGCCGCTCCCGGCGAGCTTCACGCGGTATTCGAATTTCACGCTGTGGCATTTGAGCTCCGTTATGCGCGCCCAGAGCTCTATCTCGTCGTCGTAGCGCGCTGGGCTCTTGTAGCGGCAGTAGGCCTCGACGACTGGCAGCATCAGCCCCTGCGCCTCCCATTCGGTGTAGGGCCTGCCCCACTTGCGGCAGAGCTCCGTGCGCGCTATCTCGAACCAGTCGAGGTAGTTGGCGTTGTAGACTATTTTCATCTGGTCGGTCTCGCTGTAGCGGACCCGTATCGTCGTTACGTGCGTGAAGTCGTTCATAAAGCCCTTCTCCTTTCTATGCGCCGAACGCGCCGCGTTTGTAAAGTATATATTTCGCCCTGTCGAGCGGCGATACGCCCCTGTACGGCACGTCGCGCCCCTCTCCGGGCGGGCACGGCTCCCAGCCCGCTGGGGCGGCCGAGAACGTCCCGCGCCCTCCGGTCAGCGACGCGAGGCGCGCCGGGAAATCCATGCTCGTCGCGAGCGGCAGGCGGCCCGTCATCGTGAACATACCTTTGCGCACGACGGGGCTGTCGAAGGCCGCGCGCATCGCGAGCAACTCGCCCATCAGCTTTCCGCCGCATTCCTCTGGGTAGGTCAGCTTGAAGTCGAGCACCGGCTCGAGCAGCTCCGTGCCGCAGTTTACGAGGCCGTCCATAATCCCCATCGGCGTCGCGAGCGCGAAGTCGAGCGGATGCGTGTGGACGATGTGGTGTTCGCCGTCTATGAGCGTTATTTTGAGGTCCGTGACCTCCCAGCCGCGCGGCCCCTGCCGCAGCGCATCGGGCAGCGTCTGGCGCACCTGCGCCTGATAACGGCGGAAGATTTTGTCGTCGGGCACGACGCTCTCGAACACCACGCCGGAGCCGAGCGGCAGCGGCTCGATATCAAAGAGCATGACGGCCCAGCAGGGTTTCGGCATCGTGTACTCGACGAAGCCGCGCCCGCGCTTCACGGGGCGCTCCCTGTAAATGACCATCGGCTCGCCTGCCCGCGCCTCTATGCCGTAACGTTCGCGCAGCGCGAGCAGCAGCGTCTCGACGCGCATGAGCCCCGTGACGCGCACGAGAAGCTCGCGCACCTCCTTCTCCCATATCACGTCGAGCAGCGGGTCCTCCGCGGACAGCTCCTCGAGCGCCGCGACAAGCGCGGGATAGGCCGCGTCGGAGGGCGGTGTCAGCTTGACGCGCAGCAGCGGCGCGGACATTTCGGCTCGCGGCGGCACGAGCGACGGGTCGCCGAAGGCGTCGCCGCAGACCACACGCGGGAGGCCGCAGACGGCCCCGACCTCGCCGGCGCGCAGCAGCCCCGTGTCGCGCTCCTTCGCGCCCTGCACCTCGCGTATCTGCGTCACCTTGCCCTCAGCGCCCGAGGGCGAGCATTTGACGGCGTCGCGGTTTTTAAGCTCGCCGGAAAAGAGGCGCACGTGCGCGACGCGGCCCAGCGCCTGGCTGTGCTCCACCTTAAAGACGATGCCCGAGAGCGGAGCCTCCGTTTCACCGGCGCGCGGCGCGAGCGCGGCGAGCAGGTCGAGCAGCTCCGCCACGCCCTCGCCTTTCAGCGCCGCGCCCGTTACGTATGGAATCAG
>DVKA01000190.1 GCA_018716365.1 Candidatus Caccocola faecipullorum | reverse complement strand
ATCGATATTCCAATTTTGTATCTACACGCGCCGCTTGACGCGCGCTATCATATGAACCGTTGAAGGACGGGGCGCGGCCCCGGACGGAAAACAGACGGCTACACGGCGCGCCGGAGCTTGCACGAAGGCGCGGCAGTTGAAAATAACAACCTTCCTTAAATCTTCACAAAAACCCCTCAGTTAGGCCCCGTTCCCGAAAAGGGAATCCCGGGGCGTTTTTTTGTTTTGTGCAAAGCGCGGTAAAGCCGCGGCGTGAATATCGTTGCCGCGGCCATGATTGCTGAAACTTATCAGGTTGTGTGAAATATCGGGGTTTTTGCTCCGGCCTTACTTCCTACCACGCCTCCGCGCCCTGCGTCACTATCTCTATTATCTCCGCCGCGGCTCGCGGGCGCGCTATGGCGAGCGCGTTTTCGCTCATTCTGCACGCTTCGCCGCTTTCGAAGATTTCTGCCGCGGCTTCCGCCGCGCGCTGCGGGATGACGAGCGGGCGGGCCGCACCGTTTGCGGCGAGGTAGGAGAGGTTCAGCTCTTCCTGCCCCGGAATCGGGTCGGTGAGCAGCATCGGCAGCCCCGCGCAGAGAGCCTCGGAGGCAGAGAGGCCGCCCGGCTTCATCACTGCCGCGTCGGCGGCGGCGTAGTAGTTTTCCATGTCCGGGACGAAGCCCTCGACGCGGACGTTGTCTTTGTACATGAAGAAGGCCTTCATGCGCGCGCGCAGCTTTTCGTTGCCGCCGCAGACGGCGAGGACGTAGAATCCGGCCGCGGCTAGGGATTCCGCCGCTTTCTGCACCGGCCCCGCGCCTATGCCGCCGCCGCTGACGAGGACTATTTTTTCGTTCGCGGGCAGCCCGAGTTTTTCTCGCGCCTCGGCCTTCGACGGCATGTGCGCGTATTTGAGCGCGACGGGGACTCCCGTCGCTATGACGTTGGTGACGCCCTCTGCGATGCGCTGGCGCGCGGCGCGCGCGCTGCCCGCGAAGCTCATAGTGAAGTTGCGGCTGCGCTGGAAGCGGTGCGTCTCAAAATCCGTGTCGGCGAAATATACCGGCGCGCGCCCGGCGTTCATCGCGGCGAACTCGGCCGCGCCGAAGTAGTGCGTGAATATCGCCGCCTCCGCGCCTTTGGAGGCGAGGTGTCGCCGAAGCTTCGGCAGGCAGGCGCGGCAGAACTGCCCGTGAATCCACTCGAAGGCCAACGCCTGACCGCCGCGCTTGTCCGAGCCCCAGTAGAAGCGCGACCAGAGCCACGGCGCGCTGCGCGCCATCAGGTCGTAGCCGCCGGAGAGCGCGTTTTTCATGAAGGGCGGCACGAAGTCGAGTATGTCGAGGCAGAATGCGTTCCCATCCGGCTGCGCCGCGAGAAACGCCTCGCGCAGCGCGAAAGCCGCGCTTTTGTGTCCGGTGCCCTCTGAAGCATATATTATCGCTAAAGTTTTCATAGCTACGCCAATCCCTTGAAGAGGTCGCCGAGCGTAACCTTCGGCGCCGCGCTGCGCTCCTTTTCGACTTTTATCGCCGCGAGTATCGAGTCGCGCATCTGTTCCTGCGTGTAGTTGCGCGGGAAATAAAGCGCCGAAGCGTCGCCGTGGCCTCCGCCGCGCACCTTTTTGCCGTCCTTCAGCAGCGCGAGGACGCGCCCCGCAAGGCCGTCGCGGCTGCGCATCGAGACGGCCCAGTCGCCGCCGAGCCTGCGCGCTGCCACAGCCGCGACCTCTGGCGGATTCTCGTCGCGGTCGAGCAGCAGGCCGCAGAAGTCGGAAACGTCGCCGTATTCCAGAATCCCGTCGCAGAGGAAGGCCAGCTCGGCGCCGTGCCGCCAAATATGCTCCTTCGCCTCGGCGAAGCGCGCCTCCTGACGCTCGGTGAACTCCGACGCGCCGTCGAACTCCTCGGGCGTCAGCTCCGCGCTCGGGTTCGCCGCGAGCCGCGCGAACATCCCCCAGTGGCCGCACATCGTGACGAGCGCCTGCCACAGACGGCTCTCGGGAATCTGCCCGAGCCAGAGGTCGCGGTCGTTCGCTATCCTCACAACCGGCTCAAGCCGCGCCAGCGCCTCCTTCGTCCGCGAGTCCTGCGCGCGCTCGGACATCCAGTTCCAGTAGACGAGCGCGCCGCAGAAGTTCGTGTCTATGACGGCCCACTTCCTGTTGCCGTAGCGTTCGAAAGTGCTCTTGTGATGGTCGAAAAGGAAAGGCGGCCGCGTTTCGTCATAAAGCCTGTCCACCTCGTCGATAGTCTGCTCCTTCTGACAGAAAAGGTCCAGCACGAGCGGCTCTTTGCCCGCCGTTATCGTTTCGAGTATGAGATTGTCCACATCGCCGTAGCCGGTGAGCGAAACGCGCGCGACGCGCCCGCCCTTCGCATGCCACGCAAGCGCCGCCGCCGCGACGCCGTCGAGATCCGTGTGGCTGATTATATGAAGAAGAGGTTTGTCCATAGGCTGTTCCTCCGATTTTTTATTTATTAAATTGTAAAACAGCGGCGCGGCGGAGTAAAGCGCGCGAGATGCAGCGCCTTCCGCCGTCAGCCGAGCGCCGCTAGAAATTCCTGAGGAGTATATACAGGAACTTTGGAGAGAGAATAGTCGGAGACGTTGCGCGTGACGATGCAGTCCATTCCAGACCGAGCCGCGCTCTCCGCCATTATTGCATCTTCGTAATCGCTTATACAGGAATCGACGGCGTTTATGCAGTCCGCCGCGGCCGTGTCCAGAATTTCGAAAAGCGCACAGAGTTTTTTCAGCGTATCTCTCGTCTTTTTATCGCTGTGCGTGTGTCTGTGCGTAAGATAGTAAATATCCGCCGTCGATTTCGCCGTAATATATCCGTCGAAAAGGCCGTCCGCCGCGGCGTAGAAAACGGCCCGCGCGTCGTCCGCAAACGGCCTGCGGTCCTGAAGCGCGTCGATAATTATGCAGGTGTCTATCAGAGCGCGCATCTTATATCCCGTTCAGTCTTTCGTCCCGCGCTTCCTCAAGCGTTATATCTGCCGGGATGATGCCGAAAAGCGATTCCGCAATCGCCCTTTTATTCTTATAAGGCGCTGTGAGCCGCGCGACCACCTTGCCGTTGCGCGTTATATAAACGTCTTCTTTTTCGGCCATTTGAAGATACTTGCCAAGATTTGCCTTCAATTCCGTTGCTGTGATGGGCATGCCATTCCCTCCTTAAATCGTACAATAATTATACCAATATCGTGCGATTTATGTTTTGCGTTTCGTCCACTCGCCTTTTACTGCCGATGCCTGCGCTATGCCTCAAAGTTATATTTTGGGATAGGCAATAAGTATTATACATACTATGTCCTGCACGGAGATAATAAGGCGTGATGAATAACTTATGACGCTTAGGAGGAATTGAACTGATGACCTGCAAATTACCGAAAATAGCTCTGGGCGCGTGGGCGTGGGGAGCCGGCGCGGCCGGGGGAGACCAAGTGTTTGGAAACAATCTTTCCGAGAGCGAGCTGAAGCCCGTTTTCGATAGGGCGATGGAACTCGGCCTGAATTTATGGGACACCGCCGCAGTGTACGGAGAAGGCAGCTCGGAGAGGATACTGGGAGATTTTATAAAGAACGCGCGCCGCGGCGATGTGATTATTTCAACGAAATTCACGCCGCAGATAGCGGGAGAAGGCGCGGAAGCGATGCGCGATATGCTCGATGGAAGCATGGCGCGCCTGCACACTGACGTTATCGACATTTACTGGATTCACAACCCGATGGACGTCGAACGCTGGACGCCGCAGCTCATCCCTCTCGCCAAGAGCGGCCGCATAAAATCGATAGGGGTCTCGAACCATAATCTAGCGGAGATAAAGCGCGCGGGCGAGATACTGGCCGGCGCGGGGCTGAAAATTTCCGCCGTACAAAATCACTTCAGCCTTCTGCACCGCTCGTCGGAGAAGGCCGGAATCCTTGAGTACTGCAAAGAAAACGGAATAATCTTCTTCTCCTACATGGTGCTTGAACAGGGCGCGCTCACCGGCCGGTATGATGCGGCCCACCCGTTCCCGGAAGGCTCTGGCCGAGGCGCGGCGTACAACGCAAGATTGAAGGAGCTGGACGCGCTCGTCTCCGAGCTGAAAAAAATAGGCGGCCGCCATGGAATCAGCCCCGCACAGGCGGCCACTGCTTGGGCCATAGCGAAAGGCACGCTCCCCATAATCGGGGTAACGAAGGTGAAACAGGTCGAAGAGGCTGCGGCGGCTGCAAATGTAGAATTGAACGCAGAGGAGACGGCGCGGCTTGAAGCGCTCGGCGGCGAAGCCGAAGTCAGCACTCTGCGCGAATGGGAAAAAGAGATGTAACGGGAGGAAACGGAACGACAATGAAAGTACTTTTGCTCAACGGCAGCACGCGGAAAAACGGCTGCGTATACAGGGCGCTCTCGGAAGCGGCCTCTGCGCTGAACGACGAAGGGATAGAGACGGAAATTCTCCAGATGGGCGACAGCCCCGTGTGGGACTGCATGGGCTGCGGCTTCTGCCACAGCGGGGGAAACGGGCGCTGCGTCTACGAAGACGACATGCTGAACGGCTGGCTGGAAAAGGCGGCCGCGGCGGACGGCTTCATCTTCGGCTCGCCAGTCTACTACGCTCACCCCACGGGACAGTTCCTCGCCCTGCTCGACAGGATGTTCTACGCTGGCGGCGAACATTTTAAATTCAAGCCCGGAGCCGCGATAGTAACGGCGCGCCGCGCGGGAACGACGGCGTCGCTCGACGTGCTTAACAAATACTTCACAGACGCCTGCATGCCGGTCGTCTCGTCAACCTACTGGAACATGGCGCACGGCACCGCGCCGGAGGAGATAGAGCGCGACGAAGAAGGGCTTCAGACGATGCGCAACCTCGGCCATAATATGGCATGGCTGCTCAAATGTATAGAAGCCGGCCGCGAGCGCGGCATAACCCCGCGCGCGCCGGAGACGGATGGCTGGACGAACTTCATTAGATAGAGCGCCTCTGCTTCAAAACGCGGCGCTCCGGCGGAATTTTTGCAGAAAGGAAAGACTATGAAGCTGACGATTTTGTTTTTTGTTTTGACGCTTGCGCCGTTCATACTGAACGCCGTGCCCGCCGCCGCGCGGGAAAATATAAAAAATCCCGGCGGCTTCGACTTTGAGACGAAGAGCGTAACGCTCAACGACGGGCGCAGAATGCCCATAGCGGGCCTCGGCACATACAGCCTATCGGACGAAGAATGCTACAATTCCGTCACGGCGCTGCTTAAAGCCGGCGGACGGCTGATAGACACGGCCTACATGTACCACAACGAAGCCGCCGTAGGCCGCGCAGTGCGCGACTCCGGCGTGCCGAGGGAAGAGATTTTCGTCATAACGAAGCTCTATCCCAGCCAGTTCGGCGACGCGGAAAAAGCCATAGCGGAAGCTCTTCGCAAACTCGACATAGGGTACATAGACATGATGCTGCTGCATCACCCGGGGGCGGGCGACGCAGCAGCCTACCGCGCGATGGAACGCGCCGCCGCGCGCGGAGAAATCCGTTCGCTCGGCCTCTCCAACTGGTACGTGAAAGAGCTGAAAGAATTCCTGCCTAAGGTGAAAATCAAGCCGGCGCTCGTGCAGAACGAAATCCACCCATACTATCAGGAAAACGACGTAATCCCATACATCCACAGCATCGGCATAGCGGTGCAGGGCTGGTATCCGTTCGGAGGGCGCGGCTGGACGGCGGAACTGCTGGGCAATGAGACGATAAAAGAAATAGCGCAGGCCCACGGCGTCACGCCGGCGCAGGCGATACTGCGCTGGAACCTCCAGAAAGGCGTCGCCGTAATCCCCGGATCGTCGAATCCGGCGCACATCCGCGAAAACCTCGACATATTCGGCTTTGAGCTGACGGACGAAGAAATGGAGAAAATAAACGCGCTCGACAGAAACGAAAAACACGACTGGTATTAACGTAACGCCGCGCGCTTCAGTACGCCGCCGGCCGCGTTCGCACGGCAGGCGGCGCTGCTTGTCTGCAAAACGGGAAATTACAGCTCTTCCGCGCCGGTTATGTTTTTGACATCTCTTCCGCCGTAAGTGATGCGCATTATTTTGACGATGCTTTGTTCTGGCTCGACACGATAATAAACGACGTAATTATAGACACTTAACTACACAACAAAAACTATGTCATGCCAGCAATGCTTCTGGCTGGCATCTCCGTCATGAACCGTTAGAGGCTGAAACGAAGTGCATACGATACTTTGCCGTCTCTAACGTTTATCACGGAGATTCCAGCCAGAAGGTTGCGGGAATGACATAATTTGTTTAGTTGTTTGGTTATGCTTGTTTAACTTCAGAGAGAGATGAAGCCATTCGTCACTCCGCGCTTGACGCGGAGTCTAGCGTCTTTGAATTCCCATTTGCTACGGAACTGAAAGCCACTCGATGCCGCGTCGGAGCGCGGCATGACGAGATGACGTTGTTTTTTCTTATAAAGTTAAGAGGCTATAAGTGACTATATTTACCGACAGCCTGCGAATCATTCTCGAACGCCACGGCTCCCAATCGACGACGGGGTGTCTTTCCGGCAAAAAGTCAAGCGCGCGGACGGCGTCCCTTATTCTGCCCGCCTGACGGTCCGCCGTCTGCCGTGCTTCGAGTGAATATGCAATGTAAGAAAAAATCGCCTTAATGTCTTTTTTCGCTTGCGTGGAATAGCGAATGCAGTATTTGCCTGCCGTCATATCCCGAATTCCTCTGCCAGTTCTCTGTCAACTTCTTCGGCAGAATATACTTCGCCTCTTCTTATATCGTCGAGCCCTTTCTCCAGCTCCGCGTCGAGTTCTTCGCGCGTCATGCCGCCTATCGCCGTCGGCTTGGGGTACGGCAGGCGCAGCTCGAAGGGCATCCCGCGCGTCAGTACGATTTTGCTGTAAA
This sequence comes from Candidatus Caccocola faecipullorum, assembly GCA_018716365.1. Lineage (GTDB taxonomy): Bacteria > Synergistota > Synergistia > Synergistales > Synergistaceae > Caccocola > Caccocola faecipullorum. The sequence goes on along the minus strand of DVKA01000190.1, from coordinate 1,213 downwards.
ACATCTGTATCGCGCTCGAAGGCGAAATTCCGAGCTGCGCGAGAATATCCTCCGCGTTTTCCTTCAGCTTCGTGTCGATGCGCGCGTAGACCGCCGTAGTGTTAGCCATATCGTTCACTCTCCTTTTTTACAATTATATTGTAAACGCAAGCATACGCAAGCAAATATATTGCGACAAGCACAACAAAGACCGCCGCCCGTGTCTTGGGGCGGCGGCCGGCGTTCGTCCGTTTGCCGGATTTTATCTCTACGGCCTCAGCTCCAGCGTGCGGCGCGCGCCGCCGTCGGCGATCGTAAGCTTCACAGCCGCGCCCGCGGCCGCGCGGCCTCCGACGTAGGCCTCCATCTGCGCGGCGCTCACGTTCGCCGTGCTGTTGCCGTCCACGGCGCAGAGCACCGAACCGCTCTTCACTCCCGCGTAGGCCGCGACCGTCGAGGGGACGACGGAGGTAACCACAAGGAAGCCCTCGCGGCTGCGCGAATCGTCCGAAACGGTGAAGCCCAGCAGCTTCTCAACGCCGCCGCCCGCAGCCGGAGCCGCCGGAGGCGCGTAGACGTAAGGCATCGTGCGGCTCTCGGAGACGTGGTAATCCGGCGCGCTCACCGTGACGGTCACCGTGCTCTGCTCGCGGTTGATGTCGTAAAGCAGCGTCATATTCTGCGAAAATCCCGCAATCTTCAGCTTGCGCGGCGGCCTGTTCACATCCTGAAGCGTCGGCCTGCCGTTCGCCTGCCAGTAATTATCGAGATCCTCAAGCGCGTGGTCGGGCCCGAGCTTTGAAATAATCTGCATCACATTCACGCTCTGCGCCTCGGCGAGCTGCCGCGCAGCGTCGCGGATCTCGGAAACCTCACGCTCATAGGCGCGCCGCTCCTCCTCGGCCTTCGCGTTCGCCTGCGCGGCGGCCTGCTCCTGCTGGCTGCTCGCGAGCGCGCCTATCATCAGCCCGACCGCGAGCCCGCCGAAAAGCCCAGCGTCGTCGCAGTAATCGTGCGGATGGCGGTGATGGTGCGGCGGCGGGGGAGGCGGCGGAGGGCCGTACCTTCTCGGAGGCGGAGGCGGTGGATAGGCCGCGGCGGAAGTCGCCGCAACGAGCACGGCGAGCAGCGCCGCGATAAACTTCTTCATAAAAATCTCTCCTTTCGCTGTACTTCGCAGCTTTATTCTATCATCACGACGCGCCCGCCCGAAGCCCCCGCGAAAAATAAAAAG
>DVKA01000189.1 GCA_018716365.1 Candidatus Caccocola faecipullorum | reverse complement strand
TTGAGAGTTTATATTCCCACCCTCAAAAGTGGCATTCTACTGCGTAACATTTTGCTATACCATCGTGGATATTTAGACGGGAGAAAAGCCTTGATTTATGCGGCTTACAGAGGGCAGGAACAGAGCAAGTAATATCATATCCCTCGGAAGCGCAAAAATACTGTTCTATCATTCCACGCGACACGAAAAAAGCGGGCAAGAAGTTTTTGGTCTCTTACCCGCTTTTTGTTGCAATCCGTTATGGCAGCTACCCTGTTTCAGTAGGTTGTTGATACTGTTTTATGAGTCGCTACCTTTGGCTCTCCCTTTTTCTTTCTTATGTTTCTTGTGTGATTTTAAAGTCCTATTCCCCCGCAGCCTTGCTTATCATTTTTTCGAGGTATCTCGACTTCAGCTGCGCCTGGGCGAAGGAGCGCTGGAGGCCCGGGAGTTTCAGTATTGCGCCGAGGACGCCGGCGAGCAGGCGGTGGCTGAAGAGCACCTTGTTGTCGAAGATAAGCTCCTGCAGCTTGCCGCGCTCGGTAGCCATCGCGACGACTTTGTGCGTCGTGTCGAGCGGCGTTATCATTCTGTTCGGGCGCGGTTCGAGCATCAGCGCGTGCGTCGGGCAGTTCTTGACGCATACGCCGCAGCCTATGCAGCGCTCTGGGACGACGCGCGCCTTCTTGCGCCCGTTCTCCTCGACCATCTCAATTGCGTTGACGGGGCAGATTTTCATGCATTTGCCGCAGCCGACGCACTTTTCCGCGTTTATCCTCGATATGAAGTTCGAGCATATCGTCTGCGCGACGCCGAAGCGCTTTATTGCGAGCATCGCCTCGCAGCAGCATGAGCAGCAGTTGCAGATGAAGTTCACGCGGCGGCGGACGTTCTCTCCGAACTGCACGAGGTTATAGTCGTACGCCTGCGCGAGGAGGTCGCGGCACTCGGCCGCGTCAACCTGCCGCGCGTGGCCGTACTTGATGAGCGTCGCTGCGGTGGTGTTGAAGGTCATGCAGATGTCCATCGGCGCGTCGCAGGCGTGCCCCTCGTGCATCGCCTTGTGGCGGCAGTAGCACATGCTGATGCCTATATGCGAGGCCGTGTCTATGACGTTCGTCGCTCGCTCGTAGTCGAGCACCTGAAGCATATATTCGTCGGGTATCTGCGGCTCCTGCGGGAAAATGCGCCCCATCTGGATGTCGCCGCCGCAGACTAGGTCTCGCATGAAGTCCTCCTCGACCGTTATGTACTGGTAGAAGAGTTCGCTCAGCGTCTTCTGGTCTATGTCGTGGCGCACGCGCATCAGCGAGAACTCGAAAAATCCCGCCATCGGCGGCGGTACGGCGTATATCTGTTCGCCGTTCTGCTCTATGTCGACGATCAGCGCCTTGCTCGCAAGGCCGTCGAGCATCTTCTGCGCCTCGTGCTCCGGCATCTGCCAGACCTGCGCCGCCTTATGCACGTCGAAAGGCTTTATTGGAAGCTGCGCCATAAGCCCCGCTTCTTTTTCGGTCATCAGTATCTTGAGTATGTCGTAGAGGAGCTTCGACTCCGGCGCCCCCTGAGGGAAACGGTTCAGCCGCTCCATAAGCCTCGTGTACGGCGAACCGTGCGTGTGGTTGTGAGACATTTTTCATCCTCCCCGGTTTAATTCCTCAGTAATTATACTCTTTTCAAGTGAATATATCTATGCAGGCGATACCAGGCGCTACGCGCGCCGCCGCCGCGCGTATGCTAAAATAATCCTGCTCCGCGCCCACAGCCCGCGCGCAGGCGCGCGATATTTTACGAAAGACGTGAATAAAATGGCAGAGACGATAATGAAGGGAAAGCCCGTCATAGATAAATTGAACGAACACCTCAAAAACCGCGCGGAAGCGCTGCGCGCGCGAGGCGCGGCTCCGGCGCTCGCTATCGTGCGCGTCGGCGACAACGGCGACGACATGGCTTACGAGCGCAACGCCGCGAAATGCTGCGAAGCCGCGGGCGTCGGCGTGAAGCTCATACACTTTGCAGAAGATGTGCCGCAGACGGAACTTCTGGACTGCGTGCGCGCGCTCAACGAAGACGGATCAGTCCACGGCGTGCTGATACTGCGCCCGCTGCCGCCGCACATCGACGACCGCTCCGTCTGCCGCGCGCTCGCGCCGGAAAAAGACGTCGACGGCATCACAGAATACTCGATGGCCGGCCTCTACTCATGCAAGAAGGTAGGTTTCGCGCCCTGCACGGCTGAGGCCTGCATCGATATGCTGGACCACTACGGCGTGGAGATAGCGGGGAAGCGCGCCGTCGTCGTCGGGCGCAGCTTCGTAGTCGGCAAGCCGGTCGCCATGATGCTGCTTGAACGCGACGCCACCGTCACAGTCTGCCATACGAAGACGAAAAACCTCGCCGCGCTCTGCCGCGAGGCGGAAATACTCGTCGTCGCCATCGGTCACGGAAAGATGATCGGCCGCGAATATCTTTCGCCCGGGCAGGTAATCGTCGACATCGGCATAAACTTCGACGAAAACGGTAAAATGTGCGGCGACGTGGACTACGAAGCCGCATCGGAGACTGCGCAGGCCGTCACCCCCGTCCCCGGCGGCATCGGCAAGGTAACGACCGCAGTCCTGGCGAAACACGTTGTGGAAGCGTGCTCGCGGCTGAGCGGCAATTAAGCTCGGCACGAGACATTTTTGTAACGCTGTATAAACGCAGAAAGGGCCGCTGAAGCGGCCCTTTTACTTTACATTGTTGTTGTTTTGAATTATGTACGCCGTTACTTATCCATCCAGCGCGGCATATTCTGGAGGAAGATATGCTGGAGCCTCTGGACTGCGGGGCCGGGGCGGCCTGCGCCTATTTTCTGCGAACCGACGCGCACGACTGGGAGGACTTCTTTAACCGTGCCGGTGATGAAGGCTTCGTCGGCCTGCGCCAGCTCTTCCTCGCGCGGGCAGCGTTCCTCGACGGTGAAGCCGTTTTCACGCGCGAGCGTGATGACTATGTCGCGCGTCACGCCCTTCAGGACGCGTCCGACCGGCGCGGTGATGAGCTTCCCCTCCTTGCAGAGGAAGAAGTTGCTGCTCATCGCCTCGGTTATCTCGCCTTCCGGCGTGATGTAGAGCGATTCGAAATTCGTCTGTGACGCCTTTGAGAGCGGAATGAAGCCGAAAAGGTAGTTCGTGCTCTTGATGAGCGGATAGGGGCGCGCGACGTGGTTCGGTTCGAGCGCTATGCCGTTCTTCCGCTCTTCGTTTGTCGGCTTGTGGATGTTCTCGTCGAACACCACGAAGAAGCGCGGGGTCGGGAAAGTCCCCTTGTCGTTTACGTCGCCGCCGGTGATGTAAGGTTTGACCACGCCGTCGTAGCCCTTGATCTCGGGGCGCGCAAGCCCCTCGCGGATGATTTCCGGCAGCTTCGCTATTATCGCGCCGGCCTTGATGCCTGCGCCTTCCGTGCTGCCTGCGAGGCGCTCCAGGTGCTGCGCCATGGCGAACGGGACGCCGTTGTATATCCTAATAGTTTCGAAAGTGCCGACGCCGCGCTGAATCGCAAGATCCGTCATCGGAAGCGTGCATTCCGGCATAGGCGCGAATTTACCATTGTAATAACATATAACCATCAGAAACTTCCTTCTTTCGTCAGTCGTCGCATAAGAGTATAGCGCGAAACGTCGCGCGCGCAAGACGCGGCGCTAAAAGGGCACGCGCAGGCCGTTGTCTATCCTGTAATTCCTGTAATAGAGCGCCACGTCGCAGAGGACGAGCGTCGTGTTCAGCGTGTATGGGATTAGCATATAAATCGCGGTATGGCTGACGAGCACCTTCGCAATACCGGCGATGTATCCGGTCAGGACGATCATCATAAAAGCGAGACTCTTTCCCTTCCTCGTGCGGCTCGCCCATGATTTATGTATTGACGCGGGCCACGCGGCTGCGAAACAGACAAGCATAACGACCTCAAGAATATTGCTCCACGGCATAGGCTTCATCCTCCATTGCTGATTCCCGTCCGCGCGCGGCGGGCGCGTTGTCATATTATCTCACGTTTCGCGCCGCGCGGCGCGGAATTTTACGTTGCGCCCCGCGGTTTTGCCTGCGAGAACTTGACCCGAATTAAAAGGTGGAATAAAATATCCATTATTCCATTACTCTGCGGAGGAGGAGAGGAAGCTGAATCCAATCGTAGATCTGCCTGAGCCGCTGCTGCTCGGACTGCACGCCCTGGGCGAACTTGCGAAAGAGCCTGACCGCTGCCTCACTACGCAGCAGGTCGCCGCGGCGATCGGCACCTCTGAGCCGCATCTGTCGAAAGTGCTCCAGCGCCTCAACAAGGGCGGCCTCATAAAATCCGTGCGCGGCCCCGGCGGAGGGTACAGGCTCAACTGCGTGCCGTCCGAGACGCCGCTCTATCCAATCTTCGAGCTCCTAGGCGGCCCGTTCGAATCGCATGAATGCGCCTTCGAAGGCTGCCGCGGCAAAAAATGCTTCATCGCGGACATGGTCAACGAGCTGTCACGCGCGTTCCTGCGCTACCTCGCGTCGCGCACGCTCGCGGACTTCGCCTCGTACTATGCGAGCGGCCGCGACGTGAGCATTGAAATATCGGTGATAACCCCGAGCCTCGGGCAGAAACACCCGAACTTCGGGCACGTAGCAAAATAAAATTTTTTATGGAAGGATTGTGTTCATTGATCAAGGTCAGGAAAAAGTTATTGGCGCTCGCGGCGGCGGCCGTCCTGTCGCTCCCAGCGGCGCAGGCGGCCTTCGCAGAGGGCTTCGGCGTTTACGAATGGAGCGCCGCTGGAACGGCGATGGGCGAAGCGTATATGTTCGGCGAAGAGGACCCGTCCGTCCTCGCCTACAACCCAGCGCAGATAACGAAGCTCGACGGGACATACTTCAGCATCGGCGCGAGCTTGGTGAACCCGGATACGAAGGTGCTGTTTAATAGACTAAATCCACTTACCAACGCTGGTATGTCGGATTTATGGGAAAACGAATACGATCCTGCCGTTATTCCGTATATGTACTATGCTACAAAAGCCGGTAAAAACTCATGGTGGGGCGTCGCCATGTTCTCACGCTTCGGCAACCAGATCGAATACGACGATCTCTGGCCCGGACGCTACGACACAATCTTCTCCGGCATAAAGGGTTTTACTGTTCAGCCGACATATGCGTTTAAAATCGGTGACAAACTTTCCGCTGCGGTTGGGCTTGATATAAATTACGTTAAGTTAAGGATGCGTAAGAGCGTGCCGCTAACGAGTCTGGGGATGCCAAATGTAGGCACAGACCTAGAAGGTG
>DVKA01000188.1 GCA_018716365.1 Candidatus Caccocola faecipullorum | reverse complement strand
ACTACAGGATGCCTGAAATTGGATGCGCCGGATCCGACCGTCGTACACGAGACCCCTGTATCCTTCGTCATGGACGGACACTCCGGCGTAGGATATGTAATCGCTGAAATGGCGACCAAGAAGTGCATCGAGAAAGCAAAGAAGTCCGGTATATGCATCGCCGCCGTCCGTTACGCCAACCACTACGGCTTTGCGGGCCACTGGTCTGAAATGATGGCAAACGAAGGCTTGATTGGCGTAACCGCCACGAATACAATAAGAGCCGTCTGCCCGACGAGAAGCGCGGACCGCGTCCTCGGCACCAACCCGATCGCCGTAGCGATTCCCGTCGCGGGCGGAGAGCCGATGTTCCTGCTCGACATGGCGACTTGCGTCATGGCTTACGGTAAAATATGCAGAAGCAAAGTCTTCGCCGAAAGCGGGGTGCTGCCGGAAGAGATCGTTATAAAAGAAAACGGTAAGAGCCTCACCAATTTCGCTGACGCGGTAGAGCTGCTGGCGCACGGAGATACAGACAGCAAAGACCCGGACAAACCGACCGGTGGTCTCGCTCCGCTCGGCGGAACGACGGAACTCCACAGCGGATATAAGGGCTATGGGCTCGCCATGCTGGTCGAACTGCTGACCGGCGGTCTGTCCGGCGGTATTCCGAGCAAATTTATCCCGTTCGCCGGAGAAGGCGTCTGCTTCTTCTTCATGGCGATCAATCCTGAGCTGTTCGGCGAACGCCAGGCGGTCCTCGACCATCTGAAGTATGTCATCGAAGAATACAGGAAGACGCAGCCCATTTCCGCCGATACCCCGGTTCTGATGCCCGGCGACAAGGAACGCTCATTCCGCGAAGAGGCGCTCAAGAACGGAATCACGCTGAGCGACGATATAGTCGGCAGACTGCGCTACGTCGCGCAGCGCACCGGCAAAGAAGCCGAGTTTGAAAAGGTATTTAAGGTAAAGGAATAAGATAAGTTTCAAGCTAAAGCAGGTGATTTTCAATGTCAACAAAAGTTACATTCCCGAACAAACGTATGTCTTCCATCATAATGGCGGGCGGTATACGTGAGATATTGGGCCGCGCCGACGAACTTGAAAGACAGGGGCGCAGTATAATCCACATGGAGATAGGCCGCCCAGACTTCGACTCGCCCGAATGCGCGAAAGAAGCAACGATCAAGGCGATAAAAGAGGGTAACGTCCACTACACCGATATGTCCGGCCCATACGACCTGAGATGCGCCATCGCGGATAAATACCGCAAAGAGCAGAACATGGACGTAGACCCCAACAAGCACGTCGTTGTAACCTGCGGCGCAACCGAAGCTCTGACGGCTACTTTCCTCACGCTGCTTGAGCCGGACGAGGAGGTCATCGTCCTCACGCCGTACTTCCCCGGCTACGCCGACGAGATCGCGCTGGCCTGCGGAAAGCTCGTGCCTGTCGCTACCAAGATGGAGGACGGCTTCGGCCTTCCACTCGAAGACGTGAAGAGAGCCATTACGCCGAAGACGAAAGCGATACTCATCAACTCTCCGAACAACCCAAGCGGAGCGGTGCTCTCGCACAAAGATCTCGAAAAGATCGCCGCGCTCGCGCAGGAACACGACCTCTGGGTCGTCTCCGACGAATGCTATGAGAAGTTCCTCTATGAGGGCGAGCATCTCAGCATAGCGAGCCTGCCGGGAATGGCGGAGAGAACCGTCACGGTATCCGCGGCGTCAAAGACATGGTCGATGACCGGATGGCGCGTCGGCTGGATCGTAGCGCCTGAAGCGATGCGTCCATACGTGAACAAGGCCCACCAGAACATCACCGCTTGCGCCAACTCCTTCGCGCAGGCCGGCGTCGTCGAAGCCTTCAAGAGCGCCGATGAAGATGTAAAGAAGATGGTCGCCGAATACAGACGCCGCCGCGATATGGTCGTCAAATGGCTCAACGACATCCCCGGCATCGAGGCCATTACTCCGCAGGGAGCCTTCTACGCCTTCCCGAGCATCAAGAAGCTCAACGTAAAGGACGGCTTCACCTTCTGCTCGCGCCTTCTCGAAGAGGCCGGAGTATCCTCCGCGCCCGGAGAGGTATTCGGAATGCCTGGACACTTCCGCATAACCTACTGCCGCTCCTATGAAGAGATCGAAGAGGGGCTGCGCCGCATAAAGAAAGCCGTCGAGAGTATGTAGCGGCCGCACTCGCGGTTAAATAAAGAACAATATCCCCTATCGGCGGCATATCCGCTCGATAGGGGATATTTATTTTCCGTTTCCCCTGGCGCGCGACGGCAGCGTTTTTGCATTTCTGCACATTTGAGACGCGCGACACAGCTTCGGTGGAAATCACATTTTTACTTTCCGTGTTTCCGTGCGTTCGCGGCACGCGGCACGGCGCGGGCGCAAAAAAAATTTTGCCGTTTTTATCTCGCAGAACAGCTGGGCTGCGGCGCAGCAATTGATTTTTGCATACCTTTTGCAGGGGGTTGTTAATCTATCATTGTCAGGCAACACGAGACCACAAATTTAAAAACAATAAAAACGGAGGTAACAACAGATGTCAATAGCGCAGGTTCGTCAGTACATGGTAGAAGGCGACGGAGACGCGGCGGTAGCTCTCGTAAAAGAGCTCATCGAGAAGGGAACCCCCGCGAAGGATATAATGGCCGGACTTACGGAAGAGATGGGCGTCCTCGGACAGAAGTTCGAGAACTTCGAAGTCTTCCTCCCCGACCTCATGATCGCCGGCGACGCTTTCATGCAGATCATGTCCGTGCTTAAGGAGCACCTCGTGACCGCCAGCGAAGGTGAAGCGAAGACCGTCATCATCGGAACGGTTAAGGGCGACTACCACGACATCGGAAAGAACATCGTCGGCATAGTCCTCCAGGCCAACGGATTTAACGTGGTAGACCTCGGCGCGGACGTCGACCCGGTCGCCTACCTCGAAGCGGCCCGCAAAGAGAAGGCCGACGTCGTCGGACTCTCCGCCCTTATGACCACCACGATGCCCGGACAGGAAGAATTCATCAAGCTCGTAGCCGACGCCGGCGACAAGGGCAAGTACCTCGTCTGCGTAGGCGGAGCCCCGACCTCCGTCGAATGGGCCGAGCGCATCGGCGCCGACGTATGGTCGTTCGACGCTTTCGAGTGCGCCGCGAAACTCAAGAAGCTCCTTGCGTAATTAAACCGGTACTACGAATATAGGATTGGAGGAAAATAAATCATGTCAACGTTCAGAATGTGGGAAGTATTCGCAAAGGCAGACGACGGCCCGTTCTATAAAGACCAGGGAGAGTGGATGCTCAAATCCTTCATCCCCAACATCAGAAGGGTTGTTAAGGAATACAACATCAAGTACGACGGACACACGATCGTCAACCAGGACGACGACCTCGCCGACAGAGTATGGGCCGCCGCGAAGGACTTCTTCGTTTCGACCGGCGTCTACAACCAGGACACCCACCGCGTAATGCAGTTCTCCGAGCGCGAGGTCAACGAAGTGCTCTACACGAAGCGTCCGAAGTACCTCATCGGCGCCGGCCACGACCAGCGCTGGCTCCGCGTCCGCTCGATCGAAGATAAGGAGCGCCGTCCGTTCCACCTCTTCAGCCCCGACGCGAACTTCAGCACCGACATCCACAAGAAGGCCTGCATGGCCTACCTGAAGGAACCGCTCCTCGACGGTCTCTGCGCTCCTCTGCTTGAGGACTTCATGGGCCGCAAGGCGACATCGCAGAACCCGACCGAAGTCGCCGCCGCCATGGAGCACGCGATGAACCTCCGCGACGCGCAGCGCCTCGTCGGAAAGCCCGACGTCTGGACCGTCTCCGTCGGAACCGCTGAATCCGCGCAGGCTCAGATAGCCGCCGGAAACCCGGTCTGGGGCGTCCGCCAGTCGCACCTCGACGGCCGCATGGTCTCCATCCTCACCGAGATGACGACCAACAACGCGATGCTCAACAAGTCGCTCCACTATCGTTCCTACGGCAACGTCTTCGGCAACCTCTGCGGCGCCATCTTCGGCGGACATGCGGGCGGCACCGAGGGTACCCTCGTCCTCCAGACGGCCTACAACATCGAAGGCGCGTGCCTCTACGGCTCCTGCTGGGCGCTGAACTTCCCGTTCCATCTCAAGTGGCAGTCGACGACGACGAGAGAGCTCCTCTGGCTCCAGAGCGTACTTTGCCAGGCTATGTCCCGCAACTCGAACCTCATCTTCCTCAACAACCTCTTTGCGAACGCCGGCCCCGGCACCGACCAGCTCTACTGGGAATGCGCCAACCACGCCCTCGCCCTCGAGTCCTCCGGCGGCAACCCGTGGGGAGCCGCTACCTGCCGCAACAAGTTCACCGACATGGCGACGCCGCTCGAATCCCGCTTCTTCCACGAGACCTCCGAGGCTTCCTTCAAGATGCGCCTCACCAGAGCCAAGGCCGAAGAGATCTGCCAGAAGATCATGGAGAAGTACGAGAAACTTATCCCGATCGACAACTACGGCCACCGTATCCAGGAAGTCTACGACATGGACCGCATCGTACCGCGTCAGGAATACCTCGACCAGTACAACCGTATGCGCGACGAGCTCAACAAGCTCGGCGTGGAGTACGCCTACTAATCCCTCACAACTATACAAAGGTTCCACCACAAAGAGGCGCTTATGCGCCTCTTTGTAATGCAGAGCACCGGAAGACGACTGTCCGGCAATAAATATATAACGAGGTGAAATTATGAACGGCAAAGAAAGAGTCCTCAAAGCCCTGCGTTTCGAAGAAGTAGACCGCGTACCCTGGGTGCCCTTCACTGGCGTGCACGTTGCGAAGCTCGTCGGCTCAGACGCGGAGGAGATGCTTAAAAACGGAGACATACTCGTCAACGCCGTAGAGACCGCCGCGAAGCGCTATTATGCGGACGGCGTATGCTCGGCTTTCGACCTTCAGGCTGAAGCCGAAGTTCTCGGCTGCGGCCTTCACTGGAGCAAGAACAACCCGCCTGCGGTCACGGGCCACGTGCTCGCCCAGGGCAAGACGCTCGAAGACCTTCCCGAGTTCACTAAGGACAAGGGACGCCTCCCGATGTTCTTTGACGCGACGAAGAAGCTCGTAGAGAGAATAGGCGACGAGGTCGCCGTATTCGGCCTCTGCTGCGGCCCATTCACGCTCGCGCTGCACCTCCGCGGCTCAGCCTTCATCATGGACATGATGAGGAAGCCCGACGAGGCTCACAAGGTCCTCGCCTTCTGCGCCGAAATCACGCGCCGCATGGGTGAGTGGTACATGGAGACAGGCGCGCACGTCGTCGCGGTCGTCGACCCGATGACGAGCCAGATCGCGCCGAAGCACTTCGAGGCCTTCGTTTCGCCCTACGTCAAGCCCGTCATTGACGAGGTGCGCGGCAAGGGCGGCATCGTAACTCTGTTCTGCTGCGGCAACGCGACGAAGAACATCGAGCTCATGATGCAGAGCAAGCCCGACGCGGTCGCATTCGACGAGCAGGTAGACCTCCAGTTCGTCAATGACCTCGCCTACAAGTACAACGTCGCCTTCGAGGGCAATATCCCGCTCACGACGACGCTGCTCTTCGGTTCGCCGCGCGAGTGCGTCGCGGACGTCAAGAAGCGCATAGAGATCGGCGGTAAGCGCGGCTACATCCTCTCGCCGGGATGCGACCTGCCCTACGACACGCCGTTCTACAACCTCGAAGCCGTCGGCAAATACGCCGCGACCGGCGAAGAGCCCTCCGACACATCCGGCTTCATGTCGCTTGAAGAAGCTTTGCAAAATGCGGAAGAATGCGGCGACGTCTTCGAAGACGTCAAGATCGAGCCCGGCAAGGTCTTCGTCGAAATCGTAACGCTCGACTCGGAAGGCTGCGCGCCGTGCCAGTATATGTGCGAAGCGGTCAAGAACGTCGCGCCGCACTACGGCGACAAGCTCACGTGGCGCGAATCGCTCATCAAGAGCGCCGCTGGAATCAAGCGCACGCAGGCCCTCGGCGTCTCCACGCTGCCGACGCTCCTCATCAACAACGAGGTAGTATTCGACAACATCACGCCGACCGCCGAAGCTCTGATGAAAGAGATAGACAAGAGACTGAATTAGTTTTTTCGCGCGCGCTCCGGTCATGGAGCGCGCGTTCTTTTATGCCTAAGTCCGCGGCGAACGTCGTTTAATTTGCCGCGCGGACTATTTTAGTTTATTATTATGCAATCCAATTAAAGAAGCGGAGGAACAGGAAATGGCAACAACAGACAAGAAACCAAGCTTTGCCGTAGCGCTAGGAACGTTCGTCATCATCGCCGCGATAATCGCATACGGACTCCTCGGACTCGGGATGGACGCGCACGTGCCTATCGCAATGGCCGCGACAGCCGCGGCGCTCATAGGCAAGTTCGTCGTCGGAGTTTCATGGGAGGATATGGAAGTCGCAGTATTCAACGCCATCACCTCTTCGCTCGGCGCTCTTCTGATACTGATAACGATTGGTATGCTCGTCGGAGCCTGGGTGCAGGCCGGTGTCGTCCCCGGACTTATCTATTATGGCTTTAATCTTCTCTCTCCAGGCATTTTCCTTCTCGCCTCGCTGCTCATCTGCTCGATAATAGGTATCGCGATAGGTGCTTCGTGGGGCGTCGGCGCGACGGTCGGCGTCGCGCTTATAGGAATTGCGGCTGGACTTAACATTCCTGCGCCGCTTACAGCCGGTTTCATTATTTCCGGCGCATACCTCGGAGACAAAATGTCGCCGCTCTCCGACACGACGAACCTCGCTCCTGCAGTTTCCGGCTCAAACCTCTTCGACCACATCCGCGCAATGATGTGGACGACGGGTCCGTCGTACATCATCGTCTGCATCATAGCCATAGTGCTCGGCATGCAGTATTCCGGCGGCGGAGAGAATTTCGACGCCAGCCGCATCGTCGCCTTCCAGCAGATAATCGCGGCCGAGTTCGACCTTAACCCTCTGCTCGTCGCAATCCCGCCGGTCGTCGTAATCGGGCTCGTACTTCTTAAGTGCCCAGCAATTCCCGGTATGGTCGCAGGCACGCTTTCCGCATCCGTCATCGCTATGTGCCACGGAGTAAGCCTCGGCGACGCGATGACAGCGATACACTACGGCTATGAATCGACGGTTGCGACCGCGCTCGGGAACGCCGACGTAGCCGCCGTTCCCGCGATACTCGCCGAACACGGCATCACAGGCGTCGACCCTGAGCTCGCGCACGAAGTCGGCGGCATGGTCGCCGAGCTTCTGAACCGCGGCGGTATCGACAGCATGATGTGGTCGCTCTCGATGATCATGATCGCGCTCGTCCTCGGCGGCATCATGGAGCGCTGCGGCTACCTCAGCGTACTGCTCAACCCGCTGCTCTACAAGGTCCGCCGCGTCGGCGACTTCATCCTTCTCGTCGTAATTTCCTGCTTCGTCAGCAACTTCTTCCTCGGCGACCAGTACCTCGGAATCGTCGTTCCCGGACGTATGTTCCGCGAAGCCGTAGAGAAGAGCGATCTCTCGCCGCGTATGCTCTCACGCTCGCTCGAAGACAGCGGAACTCTGACGGCGGTCCTCATCCCGTGGACGGGCTGCGGAGCCTTCCAGTCCAACGCGCTCGGCGTGCCTACGCTCGAATACGCGCCCTATTGCTTCCTGAACATCATCAACCCGATATTCGCGGTAATCATCTCCTACCTCGGCATCGGAGTTTACTGGGGCAAGGACAAGCACGACCACGTCGAGAGACGCACTGCGCTCACCTTCGCGAAGGAAGCGTAGCTCCGTCCAAGCCGTGACTGCGGCATAAAGCATAACGCAACAAACGAGGACGAAGTCTTTGAGAGAAGAACTTCGTCCTCTCTTTAAGTATTAAAACACGGGAGGCCGCAGATATGAGAGACATCAGCAAATCGCTTGAAATCGTCGCGCGCGATGAAAAATGGGTAGCCCCGTCGTCGCGTTCGCCCTACTATCCCTTCGCCGTCGCGTCCGGCTCCGGCTCGACGCTGCGCGACGCGGACGGCAACGAATATATAGACTTCGCTGCGGGCGCGGCCTCGCTCAACACAGGAACCTGCCACCCGCGAGTAGTCGCCGCGATAAAGGAACAGGCGGAGCGGCTGCTCTGCTACACCACCGGCTATATGTACGAGGAATCGTCCGTCGAGCTTGCGGAGAAGCTCGCGCAGATAACTCCGGGCGGCTTTACGAAAAAAGTCTCCTACGGCCTCTCCGGTTCCGACGCGATAGACGGCGCTATAAAGTTCGCGCGCAAGTACACGGGGCGCAGCGACATCATAACCTTCAAGACGGCCTATCACGGCGCTACCTACGGCGCGCTCTCGGCCTCCGCGATCTCGCTCAACATGAGGCGCGGCATCGGGCCGATGCTGCCGGGCTTCCACCATTTCAGCTATCCGCAGTGCGCGAAATGCGCCTGGCATGAGAAGCCTGAGAGCTGCTCGCTCGCCTGTCTTGAAGAGATAAAGACGGCCTTTTCGCTCTACCTTCCGCCAGACGAGGTGGCGGCGGTCATCATTGAGCCGATAGGCGGCGACATCGGCCTCGTCGTGCCTCCCGCGCGCTGGGTGCGCGAGCTCGCCGCGCTCTGCCGCAGGCACGGAATCCTCTTCGTCTCCGACGAGGTGCAGCAGGGCATGGGGCGCACCGGCAAATGGTTCGCCATCGAGCATTTCGGCGTCGAGCCGGACATCATAGCGATAGCGAAGTCGCTCGCCTCCGGTATGCCGCTCTCCGCGGTCGTCATGCGCGCGGAGATAGCGGACTCGCTGCGCGACCCGGGCCACTGCATAACGCTCGCGGCGAACGCCGTCTGCTGCCGCGCCGCACTCGAAACGATAAAAATCATCGAAGATGAAAATTTAATTGAAAAAAGCGTCCGCACGGGCGAGAATATAAAGGCGAAGCTCGCGGAGATGAAAAAATCTCTGCCGCTCCTCGGCGAGACGCGCGGCCTCGGCCTCACGATAGCGCAGGAGATCGTGGACGCAAACGGCGAGCCGGACCGCGGCGCGTGCGCGAAGATATGCTACCGCTGCTGGGAGCGCGGGCTGATAATCACCTTCCTCAGCGACAACGTGCTGCGGATACAGCCGCCGCTCGTCATAACGGAAGAGGAGACGGAGCGCGCGCTTGAGATACTGCGCAAATCTATCGAAGATTATCAAAACGGCCTGATAGGCGACGAAGTTCTGACTTTTGCGAGAGGATGGGCTTAATGGATGAAAAAATGTGCGAGATAAAATTTCTTCCCGACGGCGTGACCGCGCGCGTCGCGGCGGGTACGCCGCTCACCGAGGCCGCAGACGCGGCCGACGTAAGGATAGGCCGCCACTGCGGAGGCGCTGGCGTCTGCGGCAAATGCCGCGTAAAGACCGGCGCGGACGACCCGCTTTCGCCCATCGGCGAGACGGAGAAGAACGTGCTGAGCGAATCTGACGTGAAGGCCGGTATGCGCCTTTCGTGCTGCGCGCGCGTAGTGCGCAGTGGCTCCGTGACTGTCGTCGACCGCGTAGAATCGAAGGGGCACAGCATACTCGAAGGCTTCTCCGACAACATCTCCGACTGGGCGCCCGACGCGCGCGGATACGGAGTGTCGGTCGACATCGGCACGACGACGGTCGTCTGCTACCTCTTCGACCTCGAAGAGCGGTGCGAACTCGACAAAATTTCTTTCCTCAATCCGCAGGTCGCATACGGCGACGACGTAATTTCGAGAATCGCCTACTCGTCGGCCTCGCAGGAAGCGCTTGCGAAAATCCAGAGCGTCCTCACCGAGGAGATGGACAGAAGCCTCGGGACGCTCGCCGGACGCAATAACATAAAAAAGACAGACATCGCTGAAATCGTCATAGCGGGCAACACGGTTATGGAACATCTCTTCGCGGGCGTATCGCCCGAGAGCATAGGGCGCAGTCCATACAATCCGCAGTTCCTGCTCTACCCGCCCTTCAAGGCCTCCGAAATAGGAATTCATATAAACGAGAACGGCGTCATAAAGATGCTGCCGAACGTCGCGGGCTACGTCGGAGCGGACATCGTCGCGGGCGTCGCCGCGCTATCGATGGAGAAGGCGGAGGGCGTGAATCTGCTCGTCGACATCGGCACGAACAACGAAATAGTCATCGGCAGCCGCGACGGCCTTTTCTGCTGCGCTACGGCGGCGGGGCCGGCCTTCGAAGGGGCGCGCATACAGTACGGGATGCGCGCGAGCGTCGGCGCGATTGAAAAAATCTACATGGAGGACGGCGAGCTCAGGTACAAGACCATAGGGGAGGCGAAGCCCATAGGCCTCTGCGGCTCCGGGCTCATCGACGCGATTATGGTCGTCCTGCGCGAGGGTGTGGTCGAGCCTAACGGACGCTTCACCGCGCCCGAGAAGTGCGAAGACCCGCGCTTCAAACACCGCCTCTCCAGAAACGCAAACGGCATGGTGCAGCTCCTGCTCACCGACGAGGAAAATCCGATATACCTCACGCAGAAGGACATCCGCGAAGTGCAGCTTGCGGCGGGGGCCGTCAAGGTCGGAACGGAGGTCATGCTCGAACGCGCCGGCATAACGAAGGACGAAATATCGGAAGTCTACCTTGCGGGGGCCTTCGGCAACAACATCGACATAGAGAGCGCGATAGCGGCCGGGCTGATACCGGACATCGGCCGCGCGAAGATACGCGGCGTGAAAAATTCCTCCGGCCTCGGCGCGAGCCTCGCGCTCGCCTCTGCGGAGTTCTACGAAAGGACGAAATCCGTCGCGGAAAAGATGAAATATGTCGAGCTCTCGTCCCTGCCGGATTTCCAGAAGCGCTTCGTGAAGGCGATGTCGTTTTAGCGGGACGCAGCCATGGAAAAGAAGATAAAAATATTCAGCTCTGAATACGGCGCCGGGCTATCGCGCGTCGAAGAACGCGAAAGCGCGCCCGTCGGCGTGAACCTCGCGGCGCTTGAAAGATTCTACGCGCAGATGGGCGACAAGCACAAAAGGAATTTCGACAAGTTCGCGGCCTACTGGGAAGCAGAAGGCTTTGAAAAACTCTTCAACCCCGCGGCGCGCGTCGTGACGATGCCGGTCGCCGTCGCCGAAGAGAACTTCGGCGCTGAGCTGCTGCGCGTCAACGACTCCGTCAGCGAGGTCGTCATGATCGTATGGACGATAGGGCCGGAGCTTGAGCGCGAGTGCAGCGAGATGATGAACTCGACAGGCAGCCTCATGACCGGCTTCCTGCTCGACGTCGCGGGGTCTGTGGCTCTCTACGATATGCACGCGGCGCTCGACCTGTGGGTCAAGGCGAACCCCGCCGCCGGACTCGGGAAATTCGTCAACGGCGAATTTTATCCTGGCATGGGCAGCATGAGGCAGGACCTCATGGAGAAGGTCGTGACGCTCGGCGATACGGAGAAGATAATAGGCGTGGGCGCGAGCGGCCTTTCGCTGCTGCGCCCGAGAAAATCGCAGTGCTCCTTCGTCGCGCTCGGCTCGGCGGAGCACGAGGCCGTATTCAAATCGGAGCCCTGCAAGCCCTGCGCGGGCAAAAAGTGTCTCTACTACCAGCTCGGCGGCTGCCATATGCAGGCGGAGCTGTAACGCGCGCGGCTACTTAAATTCAAAGACGGAGCTCACTCCGGGCTCGTCCGCCGCAAATTTCGCGGCGAGCGCGGCGCGCGCGGCGAAGCAGGTGCAGTGGCAGGCGTGGATTTTCTGCGGCGCGGCCTTTTCGAAGTACGAGAGGACGGACCGCATTTCTTCGTCCGAGCCGCTGCGCAGATGGAAGCCGCCTATGACGTCCGCTATCTTTTCGCGCCCCGTCGCGCGCTTCGCCCGCTCGACGATGTTGCATATCCCCGAATGCGAGCAGCCGGTGATTATCACAAGCCCGTCCGCGCCGTCATAGACGAGCGCCGAGTCGTCGAGGCATTCGTCGGGCCGCCACTCGCCGCTCTCGTCCATCGCTTCGCCGAGAGTTCCGCGCGGCGTGACGAGCTGTTCAATCTCGCCGAGCCAGTACAGCTTCTCCGCTATTTCCAGAACTTCGCGCGACGGGCGCAAATCGAAGAAACTTTCGAGGACTTCGGGCGCGATCGTCATCCCGGCGTCCGCGCCGTGAAGTTTCTTCCGTCCAAGCGCGCCGGGATGGCAGACAAGCTCCGGCCTGCCGCGCAGCCCGCGCGACGTGCGCTCGGAAATCAGCGCGGAAAGCCCCCACGTGTGGTCGCTGTGTCCGTGAGAGAGCACGACAATATCCGGCGCGGCGGCGTCTATGCCCATCAGCCGCGCGTTGCGCAGGAATATCCCCGAGTAGCCGGCGTCGAAAAGAATTTTTCTTCCGCCGCACTCAATCCAGAGCGAGAAACCAGGCTCAGCGAGGAAATAGCGCCCGATGAGCGCGTTGTTGTCTACCAGCACGGTTATCTTCAGCATACAGAATCACCCCGAAATTATTTTAACAGCCGCGCGCGCCGCCAGATAGACAAAGGCGGCGGCGGGCGCTATGATTTTAAGGCTTCCGCGCTCCCGCGGGGGCGGCACGGAGGTATGAAGATGCGCATTTACATGATACGCCACGCCCAATCGACGGCGAACTCACTGAAGGTCTGGACGGGACAGACGAACGCCGGCCTTTCCGACGAGGGGGCCGCCGCGCTGCGCGCCGTCTGCGCGCGCTTCCGCTACCCGAGATGCGATTTGTATTTTTCCTCGCCTCTGCGCCGCTGCACCGAATCTATGGAAATAATCTACGGGCGCGCCGCGGACTTCGAACTCCCGGAGCTCGCTGAATGCGACATGGGCGAGCTCGCGGGCGTGCCCTACACGAGCCTCGACGACGACCCCAACTATTTCGCGTGGATAGGCAGGCCCGAGGAGACGCCGCCGTGGAAGGGCGAGAGCTTCGGAGATTTCCGCCGCCGCGCGGAGAACGGTTTCCTCAGAATTCTGGAGATCTGCCGCGAACACAGGGCCGAAAGCGCCGCCGCAGTCATGCACGGCGACGTCATGCGCGCGGTGCTGCACCGCTTCGCCGACCCGGCTGTCGGCCACGGCGACTGGAAGATACCGAACGGCGGCGTCTACGCGCTCGACTTCGGCGCGGAGGAACGCGCGGCGCGCTGCGAGCGGCTGCCGGAATTTTTATTCGCGCCGCTGGGCTGACGAAGAATCAGTATTTTTCGCCGTATATACAAAAATCAGATTTTATCCTACAATAGAGGAACTTTGCGAAAAGGGGAAGAATACGCCGTATGGACGACGCGGACAGTTGCTCTGACAGCAGCCGATCATGTGAACGACAAATAGCAGCAAACATGGAATCACGGGACAAGCCTGTACCTGTATTTTGACGGTAGGGGCCTGTCCCTTTTTTTGTTTTTTATCCGCCGCCGCGCGCGGCCTGAACTCTGGGAGGAATCAT
>DVKA01000020.1 GCA_018716365.1 Candidatus Caccocola faecipullorum | reverse complement strand
TACAAACAGCTGGGAGAAAAAATCGCTCTGTCTACTTCGTCGGTTTACGACAGGACGAAGAAAATGGAAGAGAAAAACGTAATTTTATCTTACAACGCCAAGGTCGATTGGGGCAAGTTCGGCTATGCCATCCATGCGTTCATCCTGCTGAAAGACGACAAATTCATCGGCGATATGCCGCATTTTCTTGCAGACAGAGACGAAGTGTTTAACATTTACATGATTTCAGGAGAATATGACTATATGCTGGAAGTCCATATAGCCAATAAAGACGAACTGAGCGTTTTTATGGATTATCTTTACAAGACCATAGGCAGAACCTACACACTTATCGTGCTGCGCGAGCTGACCACAGGCATGTGCGGCGAGGCCGCAGAGGGCGAAGCTCCGCGACCTTAGGCGTTTTTTCTTATAATGCGTGCAGCCCGTCTCACATATACGCACACGTTCCAGGCCGAAGAGCGGCATAAAAAGTGCGCGGCCCGTGTGGGAAGCGGAGGAAGCTTCGGGCCGCGCGTCAGAATGAGGGCTGTTTCGTTAACGTTTTACGCTCGCGTCGTTTTTGAGCATCCTGTACGACGCTATCGCCTGAAGTACTACGACGAGGGCGGCGGGAGCCGCGGCCAGCGAGACTATCGCGCGAAGGCCGTCGATTTTTGCGAAGGTTATAACAATCCACGCTATCAGCCCCATGACAACGCCCCATCCGAGCTTGAGCATAACAGGCGCTTCATCGTCGCCTTTCATCGCGTCGGAGGTGGTGCACATCATCGCCACGGTCGAGGTCATCGCGTCGGCCGTCGTGCAGAACGAAAGGACTATGACGACGAAGAAGGCCGGAACTGTGATTTTCGCAAGCGGCAGGAAGTTGAGGAAGGCGAACATCGCGGCCTCGACGCCCTTTTCGCTGAGTATCTTCGCTATGCCTAAGTTCTCGACGACCTCCATGTGTATCGCGGTGCCGCCGAAGAGCGTGAACCATACCATTCCGAAGGCCGAGGGAAGCAGCAGATTCATGACGGCGAACTGGCGGACGGTGCGTCCGTAGGCCATGCGCGCGAGGAACATACCTGTGACCGGTGCCCACGCGTACCATATCGCAAAGAAGAAAAGCGTCCAGATGCGCGGGAAATTGTCGCCGCTTATCGGCGCGAGGAAAAGATGGCGGCTGAAGAAGGATTCTATGTAGTTCGCGAGCGCTTCAAGGCCGAGGTTGATGTTGAATATCGTCGGCCCGACTATGAAGACGAAGCCGAGGAATACGAAGAAGAGCTTGCCGTTTATATCGCTGATGAACCTCATGCCGCGCTTGATGCCCGCGCAGCTCGACGCGGTGTATATCGCTATCATGAGCAGCGATATGATTCCCCACGAGACGCGCGTCGATGGGACGCCGAACTGCGAGTCGAGGCCGCTCGCGACCTGGAGCACGCCTTCGCCGAGCGAGGTGACGATGCCGCCAGCTAGCGAGAAGATGATGAAGGCGTCGAGTATCTGTCCCCAGAAGCCTTTCATGCGCTCGCCGAAAATCGGGATGAAGGCCGAGCTTATCGTACGCGGGGCCTTCATGTTGTAGAAGGCGTAGGCGCAGGAAATTCCGCATACCGTGTACATTGCCTAGGGCGTCAGCGTCCATTCGAGGAATATCTGCGCGAGCGAGAAGCGCGCGGCCTCTTCCGAGAAGGGCGCGATGCCTAGGGATTTCGGTGGGTTCATGAACTGCATTACAGGCTCCGCCGCGCCCCAGAAGACTACGCCGATGGCTATTCCGGCGCATAGCGTCATCGCAAACCAGTTCCAGTAGCTGTATTCCGGCTGCGCGTCTGCGCCGCCGAATTTTATGTCGCCGTAGCGCGAGAACATGAGGAAAAGCGTCAGCAGGCAGACGAGCAGCGCCGCGAGCGCGTAGAACCATCCGAATGTGTCGAGCGCCATGTCGAAGAGGTGCGACAGGAAGGCGATCGCCTGCGTTTCGTTGCGCATCCCTATGACGAGGCTGTAGGCCGCCGCTATGGTAAGCAGGACGAACGGCGGGAGAAAAGCGTAGATTCGTATATTCTTCATAATATTTCCCTCTCTTTCATAAAAAATGCCGCGCGGCAGAATTTTTATCTATTAACAATAACAAAACAAATTATGTCGCCCCGGCGATTTTTTGTGCCCGATAATGCGGGGCAGACCCGCTGGGGCCTCCGCCCTACTCGTTAGAGGCATAAGAACAGCGCATACGCTCCGTTGCTGTCTCTAACGATTTACAACGGAGATGCCAGCCAGAAAATTGCTGGCATGACATATTTAATTATTTAGTACCCTCTGCGGACGATTTCCTCTATCTGCGACTTCACAGCGGGGTCAAGCTCTTTCGGCTTGTGTTCGGCGATTATCTTTTTCACCCTCGCGTGCGCGCGCTCTTCCATAGAGGTGGAGCCGGCCGCGGCCCAGTTCTCGTAGGTCATGTAGTCGCCGAGGTCGCTGCGCCAGCCTTCCTTCGCGGCTTTGCGCGTCGAGGCTTCGCGCAGGTAGTTGCCGTTAAACCCAGCGTGCTTTATCTCGTCCACGGAGAGCGTCGCCTCGTTGACCTCGACTCCCGCCATCACCTCTTTGACGCGCGCTATTATGTCGTCCGATATTACGAGCAGTTCGAGCGAAACGCTGAGGCCGAAGTCCAGATACCCGACGTCGTGCGTGATGTTGCAGCCTTGGAGCGCAGCCATCTGGATGAACTGCGTCGCCTCTTCTATCGCCTGCGCGTCGCACATCTTCGAGCAGCCGTTGCCGGCCTCGCCCCAGCAGGGCAGGTTGTAGTAGTGCGCCATCTCGCACATTCCGCTCTGAATCTGTATCGCGCCCGGCATCGCGTAGCAGCACTGGAGCGTGCGCATGTCCATCGGCGAGTTGCCGAAGCCGTAGACGAAGGGCGCGCCAGGGGCCGCGAGCTGGTGTATGACCATTCCCATGAGGCACTCCGCGTTGTTCAGCACTATCGTCCCGGCCGGGGAGACGGGCGTCGTAGCCCCCGCCATGCCGCCCGCCGCGTAGTTCGTCGGCACGCCGTATTTTGCGCAGAGGATGAGCTTGTCTATCGCTTCGAACGAGTGGAGCAGCGGCGAGGTCGGCTCGTTGTAGACGGCGCCGTAAGGCTTGAGGCGCAGAGCTTCTGCGCTGCCGCGCACCGCGATGTACATACGGAAAATATCCTCGAGGTCTTCAGCGTTGTCGGCGACGACTAGGTGCGGCTTCGTCGAGTTGAATATCATGCGGCTGTACTGCTCGCGCGTGTTCGCCGTTACGGGCACATCGGAGATGATGCCCATCGACATTATGAAATCTATGTTCGGCAGCGCGTCGCAGAGGCGCAGCGCGCCGTCTATGTCTTCCTTCGTCCACGGGCGGCGCGTGCGGCTCTCGAAGTCCGTCACGTTCACCGTGTCCGAGCCGGTGCCGTAATAGACGTTGCGCCCTTCGAGGAACATCGCGGGGTTCCCGTCGCGGTCGAAGAGCGTGATGCGCGAAGGCAGCTGCTTCAGCGAGCGTTCGACGAGCGAGGCCGAGACGAATACCTTGTCGCCCTCTACCAGCGCGCCCGCGGCCTTCAGCATTTCGCGCGCGCCCTCGTGCTTCACGACCATGCCCTGCTCCTGAAGCACGCGGCAGCTCGCCGCATGTATTTCGGCGGCCTTGTCGGGGCCGAACGCGCGGTATGTCGATTCGTTTGCGTAGTATCTTCTGCCGATGTACATCTGTAAAACCTCCGTTATATTGAAATTTATAAATTGTCAAATCCGATAAAAAGCCACAAAACCAACAGCAGGCCGCGCATACGCGCTCCCGTCCGTGTCCGAAAATCGAAACGCCGCCGTTATTTCACGCTAGAAGAGCTTCGCCAGCGTGCTGATCCTAAGACAATGCTCGTAAACCTCGTTTATATGGCCGCGCAGCAGTTTGCGCGCCTCGTCCAGCTTCTTGTCGCGTATCATACCGGCCAAGATATGGTGCTCGTCCATGCCGCGCGACATATAATTCTCCTCCGCGACGCAGAGCATCGGCCGCTGCAGTTTCTCAAGCACGTCGATGAGCTGCGCGCGGATAATTTTGTTGCCCGTAATCTCCGCCAGATAAATGTGAAACTCGCTGTCCCGCGGCTCCGCCTGCGGCGTGCGCGAGAAACGCGGCTCCTCGTCGTGGTAAAAAAGCCTGTCCGTGTACGAAAGCCCGTCGAGCTTCTCAATCTGCTCCTCCGTCGCGCATTCCATCGCCTTCGCGAGACATGTGCTCTCCAGCACCCAGCGGTACTCGTGCATGTCCTTTATGTCCGAGAACGATATTTCGCTGACGCAGTAGCCGCGCCTCGGGAAGACGTTCACAAGCCCGTCGAACGACAACCGCATAAGCGCCTCGCGCACCGGCGTCTTGCTGCTCTGGAATTTATCGGCGAGGAAAGTCTCGGTGAGAATCGTCCCGGGCTTGAGCCGCAGCCATAAAATATCTTGGCGCAGAGAGAGATAAATGTTGTCGAAAAGATTGTCCCTGTTCTCGTCGTTACGCTTCATCCCACGCGCCCCTTTCTGAAGCATCTGTGATGTCTATGTAATAACTCTGTGATATATTACAGATATTGTAGCAAGAGACTCAAAATAATCAAGCGGCGAAAACATATTCCGCGAAAAGAAAGCGAAAGAGGCGGAACGCTTTAACAACGCCAGCGCGAACGGCTGGAAAGCCGCGAGATTTACGGCGAAGCGCGCGGAGGACGGAAAGTTTTGAAAGCGAAGCAGCGAACGTCGAGCGCGCGGCGCGGACTCGCGGTGATTGCCACGTGCGCAGGCGATACGCACGTCGCCGCGTCGCGGACGCAAGCGATAAGCCTGTCTCAGAGACGCGGCGGCAAAGCGCATGACGCGGCGTAAAACCGCAGCGCGTTCCGGCGGCGGAGGAAGGACGCCACGCGCCGCGCGAGTTTTTATGTTTTACGAAAGGTTTGAAATTTTAATCCGCCGCGGCAAAGCCGTGCGCCAATGCGCCGCGCGCGGCCGCGGCGAGGCGTTAGAACAGCTTCGAGATGCCGCGCACCTGCG
>DVKA01000187.1 GCA_018716365.1 Candidatus Caccocola faecipullorum | reverse complement strand
GATACTAGGCGCTGCCGGAGAAGTAACCGGCTCCAATTACATGATAGAGACCGCTGGGTACAAAGTGCTCGTCGACTGCGGAACGCACCAGGGGGCGGACGAGGAGCGTCATGAAGGCGAGAGCTTCCCATACGACCCCACCGGAATCGACGCCGTGCTGCTCACGCACGCGCACATAGACCACAGCGGACGGATACCGCAGCTCGTCAAGCTCGGCTTCAAAGGCAAGATATACTGCACGCACGCGACGGCGGAGCTCGTCGAGGTGCTTCTGCGCGACTCTGCGCGCATCATGAAGGAAGACGCTGAGTGGCGCACGCGCAAGAACGCACGCAAAGGGCTGCCGCCCGTCGAGCCGCTTTACAGCGAACGCGACGTAGAAGACGCGCTGGAATACCGCAGCCCGATACCCTACGACGAAGTAGTCGAGATAATGCCGGGGCTCAGGGTGCGCTTCCGCGAGGCGGGCCACATTTTAGGCAGCTCCATCATAGAGACGTGGATCTCCGAAGAGGGCGCGGAGAAGCCGGTGAAGGTTGTCTTCTCCGGCGACCTCGGTCCGCTCGACGGAGTTATTGAAAAGCCGCCCGCAGTCGTCGAAGAGGCTGACTTCGTGCTCATCGAATCGACCTACGGCGACAGACTGCACAAGTCGCTTGAGGACACGCGCGCCGAGTTCCAGCAGGCGATGGAGGCGGCCGTCCGCGAGGGCGGCAAGGTGCTGATACCGACCTTCGTCGTCGACCGCGCGCAGAGGATGCTCTACGAGTTCACGCTGCTCCAGAAAAAATTCCCCGACATGAAAATGGCGGACATCTACCTCGATTCGCCTATGGGCGTCAAGACGACGGAGATATATTCCGCCCACGCGACGCTGCTCTCGCGCGACCTGAAAGAGATGCTCGCAAACGGCGAAGACCCGTTCGAGCCGCGCGGCTTCAGCTTCGTCCGCACCGCCGATGAGTCGCGCGCGATAAACGCGATGGACGACGGCATAGTCCTCGCGGGCAGCGGGATGTGCTCCGGCGGGCGCATCATGCACCACCTCAAACACAGCCTTTATAAAAAAGACACGCACGTATTCTTCGTCGGCTATCAGGCCTACGGCACGCTGGGCCGCCGCATCGTCGACGGAGCGAAGACGGTGCGCATAGCGGGCGAGGAAATCTCCGTCAAGGCGAAACTCCACACGCTCAACGGATTCTCCGCGCACGCCGACCGCGACGACCTGCTCAGCTGGGCGTCGCATTTCCCGAAAAAGGCGCGCTTCGTAGTCGTCCACGGCGAACCGAAGTCGGCGGAGTCGCTCGCGCTCGGCCTGCGCGACGCGGGATACTCGACGCGCATACCGGCGATAGGCGACGAGATGGATCTCGCGGCTCCTGCCCCGGAAAAGGCCGCGATGCCGGAAATCTCAAAACGCATACTCGACAGGATAGATTTCAACCCGAAGGACGTCGAAAGCGTGCTGAACCTCATATCGGAACGCACAGACGCGATGAGGGAGACGCTGATAAAGAACGAGGAGCAGTACCGCAACATCATGCCGCTGCTCATATCCGCGCGCACCCTGCTTGAGACCGCCGCTGCGCTCGGCGGCGCGCAGGAAGAAAAGAAGTAGGGCGGGCCGCGCGGCAGAAAAGGAAGGAATTGCTCGATGGGCGCAAAATTCAAGTACGTAGCCGCCGCGGCCGGGATCGCCGCGGTAATAGCAGCCGCCGCCGTTTTCGCATACCTCTGGCCGTTGCGCGGCGGGAAGAGCCTCCTCGCATACATCCCCGAGCCCGGCGGGACGGCCCCGTATATCCTGCTTGAGACCAGGGAACACCACTATCCCGTAGTCCTAGCCTCGCTCCTCACAGACGGCATATACGCCCACTTGAAGAGCGACACGCCGCGCGGCGCGGTGCTCGCCGCCGCGGCCCTCGCCGGCGAGGCCGCCGTGCTGCTCGAACGCGGCGCGGACGGGGCCGCCGTCTACTGCGCGGCGCGCTTCACGGACGAAGAGACGAAACTTCTGCAAAAAGGCGCGCTTCCCGCTCCGCTCGACGCGGCCTTCGGGACTGAGAGCGCCGATGGCGCGGACGGCGTTTTCGCCGTGCGCTCCGAAAAATTGTCCGAGCCTTTCTACTACGCCGTCATAGGCAAGAACACATTGCTTGCGGCTGAGCTTCCCGCGCTCCACAAGATGATTTCGTTCGATAAGGGCGAAGGCGGCCTTAAGCGCAAGAAATGGACGCAGGAAGAATCGTGGCCCGCTCATATGGAGATATGCGACGGCGGCGAGCTCTCGAAAAAGTCTGAAGAAAAATTCCCGCTGACGGTCGAGGCCGCCTGGCGCGAGCCGGAGGACGATACGCAGCCCGGCGAAGCGCGCTGGGCCTTCGTGAACCTCGGCGCGGCAGCGAAGACCTACCTGAACTCCGCGCTCAAGGCGAAGAAATGGGACGTCTCCGACTGCATACTGCCGCAGCCGTTGCTGCTCTCCGCGGGCTTCAACCTGCCGCAGCTCAAGGGCTCCGGCGAATGGCCTTTCCCGCTCTCGCACATCAAACTCTTCGCCGAAGGGTTCGGCATGAGCGACGCGCAGATACGCGAGATACTCGAAGGACGCACCATCCTATCGCTCGGAGGACAGAATAAAATATTATGGTTCTCGCTGCCCGGCTTCCTCGCCGAGTTCTCCGGCAGGCCGGAGCTTATGCGCGAGCTCGTCGAGGCGTTCTGGAACGGCCTCTTCTACGGCGTGGAGCCGGAGCCCGTCGAAGGCTTCGAGTTCGGCGGAGCGGCGAGCGTGCCCTTCTCCGTCATAGGCGCGGGGCGCGGCGAAACGGCCGTGCTCGGCCTTGCGTCGCCGCAGTCGGTGGCCTCCGGCGCGGCGCTCTCGAAATTCCTTGCGAAGGACGAGGAGGCCGTCGGATGGCTTCTCGCGGACCTTCCGCGCGTCGGTAAGGCCTTGTCCGAGATGACGAAGATGAGCTCCTTCCTCGAACAGGAAGAGGATCAGGACTTCTACGACGGCGGAGCCGGCGCCTACTCGTGGGGCGCGGAGAGCGACCCCGAGCCGCTCCAGCCGGAATTTTCGATAAGCCCCTTCGACCAGGAGATAGCGGATTCCTTCGGCGGCGTGCTCCAGAGGCTCGGCCGCGTCATGGTAGTCTGGG
>DVKA01000019.1 GCA_018716365.1 Candidatus Caccocola faecipullorum | reverse complement strand
AGCGACGGTCACGCTCGGCAGCACAGGGACTGAGCTCGGCCCCTACGCCTACGCCGGAGGCGTGGCCGGATACTCCGAGGGACACGTCATTTACTGCGTCAACGAAGGCGCGGTAACGGCGCGCGCCAAGGCCGTCTTTGTAATGGCCGGAGGTATAGCCGGCTCGCAGCACGGAGGCGGAATTTTATTCTCCGACAACGACGCGCTCGTAGCGGTGCAGGAGGAAGGGAACGACCGCCGCGCCTACGCTGGCGGCATAGCCGGAAGCGTCGAGAGTTCATCCGTTTCCTGCGTCAGAAACCAGCAGGCCGTCTCCTCATACACGCTCGCGGGCGGAATCACGGCATTTGCGATGGATTCCGTTCTGCGCGACGCGGTCAACACCGCGCCTGTAAACTGCGATGGGCAGGATGGAAGCGACGCGACGGCAGGCGGCATAACGGGCCAGCTCTACAACGGCTCCGCCGCCGTAAACTGCTACAACACCGGCTCAGTTACGGCAGACGGATCTCCATGGTATTCTTACGCAGGAGGCATAGCCGGATGGAGCGGAGCAGGCTTCTATTCGTCAAACAAGATATACAACTGTACCAACACAGGAGCCGTCAGCGGCACTGCGTCCTCAAGCGCTAGGACCGGCGGCCTTGTCGGCGAGCTTAACAAGACGGAACTCTATGCGTCCGTCAACACGGGCGGCGTATCAGCCGTTCCGTCGTCGGCGCTCGGCGGAGTGGCGGGCTACAAATACCCGACGTCGGACATCCATGACGTGGCCTATTACGGCGACGTTCCGCCGGTCGGCGTGGGCGACAGAAACGCCTCGGACGTGCAGGCGCTTACTAAAACTGAAGTAGAATCTTTCATAGTAACGGCCTTCCCGAGCCTGTCTCCGGTGATTGCGAGAGTACAAACAGGAAAAAATACACCAGTAAACGTGTCGCTGCACTCGCATCCCGGTGAGGTCGGCGAAAGTAAGGCGAATTATTATACGATAAGCGGCGTTTATGTCGAGCCGCAGGGGCACGCGACTGCAACTACAAACGGCAGCGCAATCAGCGTAACCGGAACGGCCCCCGGCGTCTCGCTCCTCGCCGCTTACGTCGACACATACAGAAGCGGCGCGAACGGCACGGTCGACAAATCAAGCCCTTCGCGCTCTCTCGTCTCCGCGCTCGTATGGGTGACGGAAGCTGGAAGCAGTGAACCAGAACCTGACGATCCAAAAGATGACAGCGACGACAATAACATTAATATTCCTGCCGGGCCCAGCGGCAATGCGCCGCTCTGGCCCGACGGCGCGACCGTCCCGTCAGTTCCCGGCGAGCCGGATACCGACAAAAGCTGGGACGAGCGCTATCCGCGCCATTCGTGCGGGGGCGGCGGCTGCAACTCCGGCTGGGGCGCTCT
The DNA here is from genome assembly GCA_018716365.1 of Candidatus Caccocola faecipullorum. GTDB lineage: Bacteria > Synergistota > Synergistia > Synergistales > Synergistaceae > Caccocola > Caccocola faecipullorum. Next base: position 2,701 of record DVKA01000019.1, on the reverse strand, counting down.
CGCGCTTCTCGCCTTCGCGCCGCTCATGCTGAGAAAGAAAAAATAACGAATATACAAAAGCTGCCGCGCGTATCTCAACGCGCGGCGGCTTTCAGTTTTTTAGCCTTTGCCGTAAATCCTACCTGCTCATGCGTATTATATCGCCGAGCAGCGCCTGTCCCGTCTCCCTGCGTCCCGCGCCGGGGCCTATGAGCGTCACGTCGCCGAGGTTGTCCGTCGTGACGGTTATCGCGTTCGTTCCGCCGTTTATCGAGGCGAGCGGGTGCGACAGCGGGATCTCTTTGGGCTCGACATAGGCGCGGAGCTGCGCGCCGGAGGCGTCGATGCCCGCGACGAGCTTGATTGCGCAGCCGTTTTTCTTAGCCGCTTCTATCTGCGCGGGCGTAATTTCAGTTATTCCCGTGCGTTCGACCCTGTCGACCGGAATGTCCGCGCCGAAGAGGATTTTAGCAAGTATCGAGACCTTCACAGCCGAGTCCCATCCCTCGACGTCGCCGGTCGGGTCCGCCTCGGCGTAGCCGAGCGCCTGCGCCTCGGCGAGCGCCGCGCCGTATTCCGCGCCTTCCGCCATCTTCGTCAGCATGAAGTTCGTCGTGCCGTTGACTATACCTTCGACTCTGAGGGCGGTGCAGCCGGCCATTCCGCTCTTCATCATGTCGATGAACGGAGTGCCGCTCATGACGACGCCCTCGTATGAGAGCTGAGCGCCGTGCGCTTCCGCGAGCGCCGTCAGTTCGTCGAAGGCGAGGGCTATCGGCCCTTTGTTCGTCGTAGTGACGCTGATTCCGCGCGAGAGCGCCGCGCGTATGTGCGTGAGGCCCGGCTCGCCAGTTTTGAGGTTTGTCGGCGTGCCTTCGGCGAGCACCGTTGCGCCGGAGCGTTCGAGCAGCTCTTCGAAGGTCCCCTCCGCGCGCGGAAGTTTTTCAAATGTGCGCGTCTCGCGCACGGATTCGAGCGCCGCGCCGAGGTCAAGCCCATCGGCGTCCATTATGACGCCCTTCATCAGATCGCTGACGAGGACGACCTTGTATTCGAAGCCGTATTTTTCTCTGAGTTCGTCTTTTTTCTCGTGGAGTATCTCAAGAAGAGCCGTCCCTACGTTGCCGCATCCGGCGAGCGCTATTTTGTTTATCATCGGTCTGTCCTCCGTCGCTGGTTTGTGCTGATTTTGCTGAAGATTATAGCACAGCGGCCCGCGCGCCGTCCGCGCCGCGGCTTCGCGCGCAGCAAAAAAGCCCGCGCGCGGCGGGCTTTTCGCATTGCTTCGTAAATTTGCGGGGGGGCTAGGCCTCGTCCTTTTTCTTGATGTGTTCCTTGATTTCGGTGAGGCTGACGCGCGTGAGCTCCGAGGTCGGCAGGGCGCCGAGGATGTCCCACGCCATGTCGAGCGAGTAGCCTATCTCGCGGTCGTCCTCCTTGCCCTGTTTCAGGAAGCGCTCTTCGAATATCTTACCGAAGGTGAGGAACGACTTGTCGGTCTTCGAAAGTTCGTCTTCGCCGACGACGCTGGCGAGCGAGCGGACTTCCTGCACGCGGCTGTACGAGGCGAAGAGCTGGCTCGATACGCTCGGATGGTCCTCGCGCGTGTAGCCCTTGCCTATACCGTCCTTCATGAGGCGCGAGAGGCTCGTGAGTATGTCTATCGGCGGGTAGATGTTCTTCGCGTCGAGGTCGCGCGAGAGGACTATCTGCCCCTCGGTGATGAATCCCGTAAGGTCCGGGATCGGGTGCGTGATGTCGTCGTTCGGCATCGTCAGTATCGGTATCTGCGTGACGCTGCCGCTTCTGCCGCGCACGACGCCCGCGCGCTCGTAGAGCGAGGCAAGGTCGCTGTACAGATAGGCGGGGTAGCCTTTGCGGCTCGGGACTTCGCCGGCCGCGACGCCGAGCTCGCGCAGCGCTTCGCAGTAGCTCGTCATGTCCGTCATTATGACGAGGACGTGCATACCGAGCTCGTAGGCGAGATATTCAGCGGTCGAGAGCGCCATTCGCGGCGTCGCTATACGCTCGATGACGGGGTCGTCGGCGAGGTTGAGGAAGGTGACGATGTTGTTCGAGTGTCCGCGCGACGAGAGTTCCTGCGTGAAGTAGGCCGCGTCGTCGTGCTTTACGCCGATGCCGGCGAAGACGACGGCGAATTCGTCGGAGCCGACGACCTTCGCCTGCGTCGCTATCTGCACCGCGAGCTGGTTGTGCGGCAGTCCGTTGCCGGAGAATATCGGCAGCTTCTGGCCGCGGATAAGCGTCATCAGCGTGTCTATCGCGGAAATGCCGGTGTGGATGAAGTCGCGCGGGTACTGGCGCGCCATCGGGTTCAGCGGCAGCCCGTTGATGTTGACGCGCTTGCCGCCGTATATCTCGCCGCATCCGTCGCGCGGTTCGCCGAGGCCGTTGAATGTGCGGCCGAGCATGTATTTCGAGAGATGCACTTCGAGCGGTTTGCCGAGGAAGCGCACCTTCGTCGTGTTCGGAACGAGGTCGCCAGTCCCGGTGAAGACCTGCACGAGCGTAGCCTTTTCGCTGAGCGATTTTACCTGTCCGTGGCGGATTTTGCCGTTCGCGTCGCGGATGTCCACCAGCTCGCCGTAGCCGACGCCGGTGACGTTCTCTATGAGAATGAACGGCCCTTCTATATCTTTTACGCCAATATATTCAGCCTGCGGCATCGTTATTCACTCCTCAGCTTTTTCGTGCGCTCCGC
>DVKA01000186.1 GCA_018716365.1 Candidatus Caccocola faecipullorum | reverse complement strand
CGCGGACAGGAGAAGGAAATCTCCGCGCGCGGATATTTGCGCTGGAGCAGATAGGCGTGCATCCCGACCGCAAATGCGTCGCGGCGGAAATCGGAGAGGCCGAGCAGCGCCGCGAAGGCGACGCCGCGCATGCCGCCCATGAGCGCCCGTTCCTGCGCCTCGAAGCGGTATGGGAATACGCGCTTGTGTCCGGACAGGTGCAGCTCTTCGTAGCGGTCGGAGTCGTAGGTCTCCTGAAACACCGTCACGTAGTCGACGCCGCGCTCGTGCAGATAGGCGTACTCGTCGGAGTTCATCGGGTAGACTTCGATGCCGACGGTCTTGAAATAACGGCTTGCCAGTTCGCATGCGTCGCCGATATACTCTACGCCGCTCGCCTTGCGGCTTTCGCCCGTCAGTATGAGTATCTCTTCTAGCCCCGTCTTTGCGATTGCCTGGAGCTCACGCTCGATTTCGTCCATGTTCAGCTTTGCGCGGCGGATTTTGTTGTGGCAGTTGAATCCGCAGTAGACGCAGTAATTTTCGCAGTAATTGGAAATGTATAGCGGGGTGAAGAGATAGACGTTGTCGCCGAAATAACGGCGCTTTTCCTCGCGCGCGAGGCGCGCCATCTCTTCGAGGAACGGGGCCGCGGCGGGGGAGAGCAGCGCCGCGAATTCGCGCGGGCCGCGCGACGATGCCGAGAGCGCGCGCCGCACGTCGCCAGCGCCGAAGGCCGCCGCGTCGTAGCCGTCGCGCGCCTCTATGACCTCGCGGCGAATCGTCGGGTCTATCTGCTCCATGCCCTCCATGTAGGCCATGTGGTCCGTGCGCCGGGATTTTTCGATAGTTACGGACATTTTCGCTGCCTCCTAGTCGGCGAGGAAGCCCGTCAGCGGCGACGAGGCTGCCGCGCCCTTTTCGATGACGCGGCCGAGCCCCGCGAGGTACGCCTCGCGCCCCGCGCGCACGGCGAGGCCGAAGGCGCGCGCCATCGCGGGCACGTCGCCCGCCGTCGCTATCGCGGTGTTCGCCATTATCGCCGCCGCGCCCATCTCCATAGCTTCGCAGGCCTGCGAGGGCCGCCCGATGCCAGCGTCCACGATTATCGGGAGCTCTATCTCGTCGATGAGTATCTGGATGAACTCGCGTGTTGCAAGCCCCTTGTTCGAGCCTATCGGCGCACCTAGCGGCATGACGGCTGCGGCTCCGGCGTTCACGAGGTCGCGCGCCGTGTTGAGGTCTGGGTACATATATGGCATGACGATGAAGCCCTCTTTAGCAAGGATTTCAGTCGCGCGCACAGTTTCACAGTTGTCGGGCAGCAGATACTTGCTGTCGCGCATTATCTCGATTTTGACGAAGTCTCCGCAGCCGCACTCGCGCGCGAGCCGCGCGATGCGCACAGCCTCGTCCGCCGTGCGCGCCCCCGAGGTGTTCGGAAGCAGCGTCACGCCCTGCGGGATATGCTCCAGTATGCTGTCGGTTCTGGAGTTGGCGCGGCGCAGCGCTATCGTGATAATCTGCGCGCCAGCCTCCGAGACGGCGGCCTTGATGAGCTCCGGCGAATATTTGCCGGAGCCGAGAATAAAGCGCGAGGTGAATTCGTGTCCTCCGATGATGAGATTGTCGTGTTTACTTGTCATTATGACGATGCTTCCTTTCCATTGAACTTTGCCGGTAAATTTATTATTTTATTCAACGCAACAAAAAACTAAAAACAAATAACAGCAAAATAAAGAACCGTAGAGCCTGTGCCGCCCCTTTTTCGGCGTGGCCTCCGGTATGGAACGCGAGGCGTAATCTGAGCGCATCGGCGTTGTTTTTGGCTCACGTTGCACTTAGAAGGCCGCAGGCGGTAACGCCGCCTGCACCAGCGGCGGCCTATGGCAATTCTTTATGTCCGCTGCGCGGACAGGATGCCGCGTCGCTGAACAGAATCTTTTCAGGGCGACGGCTTTATAGATTTTTTGTCTTTCGTTTTACGTGCTTCACCTAGTTCCCAAGCCCCAGTAATATTCGTAAAACCGCCGTCGCCTGGTGCGCGGCGCACAACGCCGCCCTTGGGGCCGCGACCGGCAGGCCGTCTTCCACGCCGCTCTCGAAATCGCCGCAGACGTAGAGCCTTTTCATGCGCCGCTCCGTGCGCATCGCGTTCGCTGGGCCGAAGCCCGCCATACCGGAGGCCGCCACAAGCACGGCCTCCGGCATCGAACCCAGCACCGCCTCAGCGAGCATAGCCTTTTCCTCTGCTCCGTCGAAGGCCTCGCATACGACGCGGCAGCCGGCGAAGATGCGCGGAGCGTTTTCAGCCGTCACGCGCGTCTCGTGCGTCTCGTACCGCAGATAGGGATTTATCCTCCGCAGCTGTTCCGCTAGCGCCTCGCATTTGGGCCGTCCGACGTCGCTCAGGTAATACTGCTGGCGCTGGATGTTGGCGAGGTCTACTCGGTCGAAGTCCGCCAGCACGAGCCGCCCGACGCCGAGCCGCGCCAGAAGCACTGCGATATGCGAGCCGAGGCCGCCGAGCCCCGCGACGCCCACAGAGGCCTCGGCGAAGATTTTCTGATTCTCCGCGCCGTGACGCAGCGCGAGTGCTCTGTAAATCTCCTCCTCGCTTACCATTAGCCGCCTCCCACGAAATGCACGAGCTCCACTTTGTCTCCGGCGCGCAGCACAGCGGCGCCGAAATCCGCGCGGCGCGCAATCGCGCCGTTGAGTTCCGCTGCGACGCGCTCAGGCTCGAAACCGCGCGCCCGTATCAGCGCGAGCAACGTCGTCCCCTCCGCGCAGTCGAACGGCTCTCCGTTGAGTTCTATCCGCATTCTTCTCCCTCCCGCAAAAAAACAAAAAGGCGTCACGAAGATTTACACCCGCGGTGGTGTACCCCTTCGTGACGCCTTTCGGAATCACTCTGCCGGTTAAATTATCACCGCGCGCCTGCAATGTCAAGCGCGCGGCACGCTATCCGTGCAGCACGTCCCAGAGAATTTTCATCATCAGCATGGAGAGCACGCAGAGCATCATCGGCCTGATGAAGCGCGCCCCCTTCGCCAGAGCGCAGCGCGAGCCGAGATAATTCCCCGCCATGTTGCAGAGCGCGGCGGGAATCGCTATGGAGAAGATGACGGCGTCCGCGTAGATGAAAGTGATGAGAGAGGCGTAGTTCGACGCGACGTTGAGAATCTTCGCGTTGCCCGACGAGGTTTTCAAATCGAGGCCGAGCAGCATCGAAAATGCGATAATCGCAAAGGTCCCCGTGCCCGGGCCGAACAGGCCGTCGTATCCTCCGATGAGCACGCCTATGACGGCCGAGAGCAGCGCGGCGCGGACTCTGGAGATTTCCCGCGCGCGGCCCTCTTCGCCTAAATTGCGTTTGAAGAGCACGACGAGCGCGACGCATGGCAGGATGACGAGCAGCGACTTTTTTATCGCGTCGTCGCTCAAAAGAAGCGCGATATGCGCGCCGAGCGCAGAGCCGGCGAACGAGGCCGCGAAGGCGATCGCCGCGGAACGCGGCTCGACTGCGCCGCTGCGCCAGAATTTTATAACTGAGAGCGTAGTCCCGCAGGCGCTCGAAAGTTTATTGCTCCCGAGCGCACAGTGCGCCGGCATCCCCGTGAACAGATATGCCGGAATCGCAATGATTCCTCCGCCGCCTGCTGAAGCGTCGACGAACCCCGCGAGAAAAACCATAAAACAGACGAAGGCCAGAGCCGGAGCAGAAACAACAAAAGCGTCCGCCATAATAAAAAATCCTCCCCAGGCGGCAGTCGCCGCCGCCGCTATTATAGCTGTGCGCCGTGGAAAGAAAAAGCAGGAGGCGGCTACGCGCGATGCAGGAGGACCGAACGCATGAAATAATCTTCTCCGGGCAGCAAAGGATGGACGGGGCCTGCTCGCCGAAGCTGATGACGTCATCCTTCGCGTTATTTTGCTTTCCAAAATCTTTTAAGATTTGTGATTGGGTTTTGCCTGCAAAGATTCCGGCATCGCCGCCATGTGCAGGCGTATTTTTCAGCAAAGAGACGCTGCTCTTTCTTTTCCCTTAATTAATTTCAAAAGCGGCTGTGCTTTGCCAAAAAAGGGGCCTTGCGGCCCCCTAAAATTTTCAGCTTTTGTCTAACGATTCTACTTCGCTTCGCGGCAGTGGGCCATTAAGTACGCGTCGGCGTATTTGCCGTCGAGCGTGCGCAGCCAGTCGCGCGCGACGCCTTCGACGCGGAAACCTGCCGACTTACAGAGTTTGAGCGCGCCGACGTTCTCCGTCGGAATCTCAACCTCCACGCGCTCTATCATAAGCTCGTTGTCGGCGAGGTCGATAGCCGCCGCGGCGAGCGCCTTTCCGAGCCCCTGCCCCTGCCATTTCTTATCGACGATTATACGCAGCGTCGCCAGACGGCGGCGGTATATCTGCGGGCTGACGCGGAGCAGAGCGGCGGCGCATATCTCAAGCGGCGGCGTCTCCGTCTCCAGAACAAGCAAGTGGTCGAACTGGGTCAGCCCCGCGATAAGTTTTTCCGCGTCGTCGAACTGGTGGCTTGCGATATTGCTGAATATGTTCTGCGTCTGGACGTTCTCGTTGATGCGGTTGATCGCCGCAGCGTCGCCGGGCTTTACGGGACGTATCCTCATTTCGCCGCCTCCTTCGCGCGCAGGCGGCCCATGAGGTATTCGTCGACGAAACGTCCCCTTACCACCGCCGCGTGATGCTTTTTTGCCTCGACCTCGAAGCCGTGGCGTTTATAAAGTTTTATCGCCTGCTCGTTGTCCGTCAGAACAAGCAGCTCCAGGCGGTGGAACGCGAGCTCGCAGTCGGCGCACTCCGTGATGCGGGAAAGCAGCCGGCCGCCTATGCCGCGCTGGTGGAAGTCCCTGTCCACCATCACGGCGAGCGCCGCGCTGTGCGCGCGGCATTCCTCTTTGTTGGCGATCATGACGGCGAAGCCGACTATCTCGCCGTTCTCGACGGCGACGAAGCCCCTGTCCTTTTCGCCGAACGAACGCAGGAAGTTCTCCGTCACGCTTACCCGCTCGCTCGAAAGGCCAAGCACGCCCTCGCGTACTCCGTCCTGCCTTCTGATTTCAGCTATTGCCTCGGCATCCCTGATTGTTACCGGTCTTATTTCCACTCCGGCACCTCCCGGAATCAGTTATTTAAGTGATCACAAATATTTTACCCCAATTACCGCGTCAGTCAAAGCGCGAAGAGCGGCGGCTTTTGCGTTCCGGCGTGTTATCATCATGTTAAGAGAGGGAGTGGTGCGTCTCATGAAACATGGAAGCTCCGATTTGCTTGGAAATGTGAATTTTGCAGAAGTCCGCGCGCTGTACAAATCGATGGGATTTTCGCAGGATGAGCTGCGCGGGCCGGTTATCGGCATAGCCAACGCGTGGAGCGAGCTGGTGCCGGGACACTACAATCTCAGGCAGGTTGCGGAATTCGTGAAGAAGGGAATATACAGGGCCGGTGGCACAGCGGTCGAGTTCGGCGTCATAGGCGCCTGCGACGCTTACGCGAGCGGGCACGAAGGAATGAAATATATCCTTCCCTCACGTGAGCTCATCGCTGCAAGCGTCGAGACGATGGCGTGCGCGCATCTTGTAGACGGCTTGGTAATGCTCGGCTCGTGCGATAAGATAATCCCCGGTATGCTGATGGCGGCGGCGCGGCTCGACATTCCGGCCGTGCTAGCAGTCGGCGGGCCGATGCAGGGAGGCGCGGAGTTCGACGGGCGTAAGAGCGATTCGACCTCGGTCGCGGAAGCAGTCGGAATGCTGCGTACTGGGAAAGTGGACGAGCGCGAATTCCGCCGTCTTGAAGATACGGCCTGTCCCGGCTGCGGCTCGTGCTCTTTCTACGGGACGGCGAATTCGATGTGCGCGCTTGCCGAGGCGATGGGGATGTCTCTGCCGGGTAGCGCGCTGATCCCGGCCGTTTATGCGGATCGTATGCGCAGCTCGGAGGCGGCGGGCCGCGCGATAGTCGAGCTTGTCAGAAAAGGCGTTACCGCGCGCCGCGTGATAACGGAAGAAGCTCTTGAGAACGCGATTGCCGTAATGCTCGGCACCGGGGCTTCGACGAACTGCGTCATGCATCTCTGCGCGATTGCCGCGGAAGCCAGGCTCGACCCGAAGCGCATTTTTGCTAAGATCGACGAACTGAGCGAAAAAATTCCGCTCGTCGCCAAGGTCAACCCCGCATCCGAATTCGACATGGAGGCTTTCTACCGTGCTGGCGGAGTGCCGCAGGTCATGCGCGAGCTGAAATCTTTCCTGCACACCGGCGCTGTGACTGCGACTTCGCGCAGCGTGGCTGAGAATCTCGAATCTGCGGTGAATCCATACGGAGAAGACAGGCGCGTGATAAAGACTGCGGATGAACCATTCAGCCGGGAAAAAGGGCTATGTCTCCTGCGCGGCAACCTTGCCCGCGACGGAGCAGTGGCGAAACCGGCCGCAATGGCGCGCGAGATGTTCAAGTTCACTGGCCCTGCCCGTGTCTTCGACTCTGAAGAAGAAGCCAACAAAGCGATACTTGACGGCGTCGTTAAGGCCGGCGACGTCGTCGTCGTCCGTTACGAGGGGCCGAAGGGCGGACCGGGTATGCGCGAGATGTTCCACGCGATGAAATTCCTTTACGGCATGGGGCTTGCGAAGAAGGTCGCCCTGATAACCGACGGGCGTTTCTCCGGGACGAACAACGGCTGCTATGTCGGGCATATATCGCCCGAAGCCGCCGAAGGCGGCCCGCTTGCGGCGCTGCGCGACGGCGACGCGATAACGATAGACATCGAGAATAAAACGCTCTCCGTCGCGTTAAGCGAAGAGGAGATCGCAGAGCGCATGAAAGACTGGCGTCCGCCTCATAAGGAAATTCCAGACGGTTGGCTCGGAGTTTACGCAAAACTCGCTTCGTCTGCTTCCGACGGCGCCGTCATGAAAATATGAACTTTCATAGTATAATGTAAAGGTCAGATTTTGCTTGACTTTCGCGCTGAAAGGGCTATGATATTGATAATGGTTTTTATTTAGAATATCAATGGCAGAAAGGTGATCAATATGGTAATCGACGCGAAGATGGAACAGGCTCTTAACGGACAGATTCAGGCGGAGTTTGAGTCCGCGTACCTCTATCTCTCGATGGCGACGTGGTTCGAGGCCAACGACCTTCCCGGATGCGCCCACTGGATGCGCAAGCAGGCCGGCGAGGAGCAGGAGCACGCGATGAAGCTTTTCGACTACGTCGTGGCCCGCGGCGGACGCGTGACGCTCGGAGCCATCGCCGCCCCGCGCAGCGAATGGCAGAGCGCGACTGAAGTTTTTGAGCAGACGCTCGGTCATGAAGAGAAGGTTACTCAGCTTATATACGGGCTCGTCGAGCAGGCCGAGGCGATGAAGGATCACGCTACGCGCGAGATGCTCGGCTGGTTCGTCAACGAGCAGGTCGAAGAGGAAGAGACCGCGACGGCGATTCTCGCCAAGTTCAGGAAGCTCGGCGAAACCCCAATTTCGCTCTCGATGATAGACAAGGACCTCGCGGCTAGATAAATCCAGCAAAATTATAATAAAGTGCGCGGCGCACGCCGCGCACTAATTTTATACGGGGGGTGCGGATATGGAACAGGTTTTGGATATGAAGGCGCTTTTTTCTCTCACTTACGGTATGTACATTGTGAGCACGGCGGAGGGCGGCAGGCTTAACGGGCAGATAGCGAACACCGTGATGCAGATAACCTCCGAGCCGCTCTGCGTCGCCACCTGCCTCAACAAGGCGAACCTGACGACGGAGCTTATACAGAAGAGCGGAATATTCTCCGTCGCAGTGCTCGAAGAAGACGTTCCCATGACCTTTATCGGACAGTTCGGCTTCAAGTCCGGGCGCGACATCGACAAGTTTGCGAACGTGCAGTACGAGCCCGGCCCGACCGGCGCGCCGCTCATAAAAGACTGGTCGATAGCCGCATTCGACGCGAAGGTCGTCCAGACGCTTGAAATGCCGAGCCACGTGCTTTTTGTCGGCGAAGTGCAGAGCGCGCGGTGGTTCAAGGAAGCCGCGCCGCTTACCTACGCGGGCTACCACCTCGTGAAGAAAGGCAAATCGCCCAAGACCGCGCCGACGTTCGGATTCAACGCGCTCAAGTAACGCCGTGAAGCCGCTTGAAACACGCGAGTCCCGCATAGCGAGCCGCGGCATTTTTGAAAAAATCTACGAAGATTACAACCGGCGCGAATACGTCTCGCCCGATCCGCTTCAGTTTTTATACGATTACGAAGATACGGTCGACCGCGAGGCCGTGGGGCTCATCGCATCCGGCCTCGCCTACGGCCGCGTCGCGCACATACTAAAAAGTGTTTCGCGCGTGTTGGATACGCTCGGCCCGCACCCAGCGGAGTATCTGAAAGGCGCGTCTTACCGCGACCACGAGGCTGCGCTCTGCGGCTTCGTCCATCGCTTTACCGGCTGCGCGGAGATATGTTCGTTCCTCGACGCGATAGGCGCGGCGCTGCGCGAGCACGGCTCGATAGAAAATCTTTTCCTCTCGGGCTGGCGCGGAGATATGGCGGAGGCGATGGAGAATCTTGCGCTCGCCTTCTGCCGCTACACTGGGCAGGACAACCTGTATTTACTGCCTCGCCCGTCGAAGGGCAGCGCCTGCAAGCGCATGGCGCTCTTCCTGCGCTGGATGGTGCGGCGCGACGGCGTAGACCCGGGAGGCTGGCAAAACGTCTCTCCCGCCGATTTGCTGATACCGCTCGACACGCATATGTTCAACATATCCTCGACGCTCGGCCTCTGCTCTATGAAGAGCGCCAGCGGAAAGGCCGCGGCGGAGATCACGCGGAACTTCAGGGACGTTTCGCCGGACGACCCCGTGAAATACGACTTTGCGCTGACGCGATACGGCATCCGCGAAGAGATGACGGTCGAGGAGCTTTTTGCGAAGTGGCACATGGAACGATAGATGACGAAAAGGCGCGCTGCGGCGCGCCTTTTTCATACGCGCCGCCGTTCCGCGCGATTTACCGCGCGCGCCGCAGATGATATAATCGGCGTAAGTTTATAAAAGGAGGCTGCGGCAATGGTTAATTCCGTTCTTCCATACTGGGACCAGAACATAGACCTCGACATCGCGCCGTGGGTTCCTTACGGCAAGGATTACTCTCCGGTTACCGTCAATTCGCTTTGTAACCCTACGCTCGGCGGCCTCGCCGGGCTCGCGCTTGAAATGAAGAGCGAATTTCTCTACATGAGGAGCTTTCAGAACGGCAGCATCGGCACGATGGCGCGTCAGAACATAATCGACCCAGTCAGGAACAGTTCGATAGAGCTGGGCTTTACGATGGTCTTCGCCTATTCGGAGCAGCTTGAGCAGTCCGTGCTGCGTCTGCTTCACAAGTACCCCGGGCTGATGGCGGGGCTGACTCTCTGCGATATATGGCGCGAGAACGTCCTTGTGGACGAGTGCAAGGTGCTCATGCTGGTAGACGAAGACCCGTTCTTCAACGAAACAGACTTCATAGAGGCGCTTTACAAAACCTTCCAGAGCGCGGCGGGACGCGCAAACTCCAACCTCTCCTTCTTCGCGGAGAAGTTCGGCTATAAACGCTTCTCAATAAGCTACGAGACCGACGACCTTCTGCAGATGCGCATAACGCAGGCTCTTTTCGATCTCGAACTTGAAGCTACAAAAGAAGTCGTCGGCCCCGTGCCCGAGCTTAAAGTCCCGCCGATGCCGTCGCTGAAGTAGTGCCGCGCGGAATAGCGGAATATATGGACAAAGATTCTGACCCTATCCTCAAGTCTCTTGGAGTGTACGGACGTCCCGGCACGTGGAAATTCCGCATAACGAGCGCATTTTTTCTCATAAGGACGCTGGTCGGTTTGCTGTGGTGCGTCGTCCTCATGGGTGCATATGTTGTGCTTGGACTTGCGGCGCTTGCAGTGCTGTTTATCATTATTTCTTCTCTATCTATTATCTAGCTACGATGCTATACGGTGCTGAGAACCGCCGTACAAAAGATATTGCACTAATTAAAGAAGATATACAACAAAAGCCCCGCAAACGCGGGGCTTTGCTGTTTGTCCGAAATTTATGCCGCGCAACGCTTACGGCTTCACCGCGGTAATCAGCGCGCTTGACGAGACTCCCTCTATCGCGGCTATGTCTTCGTCGGTGAGGTCGTTGACTGTGCTTTTGACGACTTCTATGTTTATCTCGTGCGGCTTCGTTATTGTTACATTCACCTGCTCGAAGCCCGCGCGGCGCAGCTTCGCGGCGTACTCTTCCGACGGAAGAGCGCCTGTTATTCAGCCGGACCACGCGGCGGGGCTTTGTTTTAATTTTTCCGGGACCGGCTTGTTGAGCACCACGTCGGAGACGCAGAAGCGGCCGCCGCGCGTCAGGACGCGGAAGGCCTCCGCGAAGACCTTGTCCTTATCGGGCGAAAGGTTTATGACGCAGTTCGAGATGAGCACGTCCACGCTTCCGTCGTGCAGCGGTATATCTTCGATGTAGCCGCGCAGCAGCGTCACATTGCGTAGGCCGAGGCGGTCGATGTTCTTCCGCGCGCGGTCAAGCATCGCCTTCGTCATATCGAGGCCGTAGACGTGTCCGTTCGGGCCGGTGCGCTTCGCCGCTAGGATAAGGTCCATTCCAGCGCCGCTTCCTAGGTCGAGCACGCGCTCACCCTCTTTAATCAGCGCCGCGCGCACAGGGTCGCCGCAGCCGAAACTCACAGCGCCGGTCTCGCGCAGATCCTCGTCGCTGTAATTGCCGGAGGTCATGTCGCTTATGTCCACGCCTCCGCTCGACGCCGATGTAATCGCCTCTGCGTAGGCCTGCCGTACCTTTTCCCTAATGTCGTCCATCATAGGCACCTCCGCGCTTTTTGCACCTTTTTGCATGATTTTACACAGGCGCGGAATTTTTGTAAGAGAGCAGGTCTATTCGCCGCGGCTAATTATATTCTTTGAGTATCGAAAGCAGCCGCTCTTCGTCGATGTTGCCGCCGGATATGATTATTCCGGTCCTGCGTCCGTTCACAGGGGCCTTGCCTGCGAGCAGGGCCGCGACGCCTACGACGCCCGCGCCTTCGACCTGCTGGTGGTGTTCGCGGTGCATGAAAGCTATCGCCTCCGCTATCTCGCGTTCCGTAACCTGTATGATTCCCGCGACGCGCTGCTTCGCGAGCGAGAGCATGCTCTGCTGTATGGCTCCAGAGAGGCCGTCCGCAATCGTCGGCGCGAGGGTGAATTCGTCCTGCACGACGCCGCTCTGCCAAGAGACCACCCACGGGTTCGACGCCTCCGACTGCACGCCCCAGACTTCCGCTTTCGGCGCGAGCGCCGAGGCCGCTATCGCCGTGCCGTTGAGCAGCGCTCCGCCGCCCGCCGGTACGAGCAGCAGCTCTATGTCCGGCTCGTCGGAGAGCAGCTCTATTCCCGCCGTGCCCTGACCGGCTATTACGTCGGAATCTTCGAAGGGCGAGATGAAGGTCATGCCGCGCTCCGCAGCGAAGGCGCGCGCCTCTCCTTCGGCGAAATCGTAGTCGCCTTCCGCGACTACGAGCTCGACCCATTCTCCGCCGTAGTTGCGTATGGCGCGTTTTTTCGTCTCGGGGCAGACGTCCGGGACGAATATCCACGCCTTTGAGCGCAGCTCCGCCGCAGCCTTTGCAACGCCCTGCGCGTGATTGCCGCTTGAGCAGGTTACGACGCCGCGCGCAAGCTCTTCGCGCGGAAGCGAGAACATTTTGTAGAAAGCGCCGCGCACCTTGAACGAGCCGCACACCTGCTGGTTGTCGAGTTTGAGAACGACGGGCGCGCCCGCGATTTCGCTCAGAGCGAACGAGTATTCCGCCGGAGTACGGCGCACGCGGTTACGCAGAAATTTGCTGGCTTTCATAACGTCGGTAATGGTCGGTTCGACCGGAAGTCTTTCCATGCTTTCATCTCCTTTTGAGCGTTTGTTATATAATATTATGCCGACGGTTTTATTGTATCACGGCGGGCCTTGCGGCGCGCCGGTAATCTCGCCGTCATATTTTATTCGGGAGTGTTTCGCATGTCGGGGGAGAATGAAAAATACCCGCTGCTTAGAGTCAGTACTGACAGGATAGAACATAACGGGCGCAGGCTGGTCGCAGACTGCGCGGCGCACGGCGTGAGCGCGTGGGGCGTTTCGAAGGGGATTTCGGCGTTCGCCGAAGTCGCGCGCGCCTTCGAGGCTGCGGGGATAGATACGATTGCGGACAGCCGCGTCGCGAACATGCGCAAGATGCGCGAGGGCGGCGTGCGCGCGAAGTTCGCTCTGATACGCATACCGATGTACTCCGAGCTTGACGAAGCGGCGGAGTTTTGCGACTACGTCCTCGTTTCAGACGCCGGCGTGACGGCGGAGCTTGCGCGTATATGCGAGGAGAAGCGCAAAAAAATCGACGCGGTCGTCATGTTCGACATGGGCGACCTGCGCGAAGGATATTGGTTTGAAGATGCGGGAGAGGCCGCGCGGGAGCTTGCTCCGCTCGACGGAGAGTTTCTGCGTATCGCGGGCGTCGGCGCGAATTTTTCATGCGCCAGCGGCGTGCTGCCGTCGGAGAAAAATCTGACGGCGCTCGTAGAGTGCGGCCGCGCCTTTGAATCGGCGCTCGGGCGCAGACTTGAGATATATTCCGGCGGCGGCACCTGATCGTTCGTGCAGATGCGCCGGGGCCATCTTCCTAAAGAGATAAATAATTTAAGATTGGGCGAATGTCTGCTGCTGGGGCGCGACATGGCTTTCAACGTGGACATCGAAGGGCTGTCGCAGGATACGATGCGGCTTGAAGCGGAGCTGGTCGAGGTTCGCGCGAAACGCACTCTTCCGGTCGGCGAAATCGGCCACGACGCCTTCGGCAACGTGCCGGTCTTCCACGACCGCGGCACGCGCAGGCAGGGAATCCTCGCGGTCGGCAAGCAGGACGTGAACGTCCTCGGGCTGACGCCGCTCGACGAGGGCGTGAAGATAAAAACTGCGTCGAGCGACCATCTGCTCGTCGACATCGAGGAACGCCCCGACCTGAAGGTGGGCGACGTGCTGAGCTTCCGCCCGGACTACACTGCCATGCTCTCGGCTTCGACCTCGGAGTACGTGACGAAGGTTTTTGAAGGCGGCGAGTAGCGGCGGAAAGCGGGACGTCGCTGATGAGGAACGTTAAAAAAGAGGAAGGGGAAATTTATTCCCCTTCCTCTTTTTTCTTGCTCTCTTCTTTTATGAGCTCCGTCAGCTTTTCTTCGGCGCGGATGAACGGCGCGAACTTTGCGCGCACGCGGCGGACTATAGTGAAGCTCTGCCATCTGCGGTCGAGCGCGGTCTCGGGCGGCGCGTTTTCGGGCTTTTCCCCGGCCGGCGCCTCCGCCTCCGTTTCGCCGCCGCGCCGCAGCGATTTCAGGACGGCGCAGATGTCTTCGACCTCTTCGTCGGAGAGCGATTCGAACCTGTCGAGCTGGCGCTGCACCGCCGCGACGTGCGGGTTCTGCTGCTTCTGGTTCCCGCTGCGCGCCATGATGCGCCCGGCGATGATGCTGGTGAAGGCCGTCGTGCAGGCGACGCCGAGTATCATAAGGCAGACGCCGGTGATGCGCCCCATGTCCGTCTTCGGAACGATGTCGCCGTAACCCGTCGTGCTCGCCGTGACGAAGGCCCACCATATCGCGTCCTCGTAGCTGCTCTTCTCCGAGTTTACGAAGAACATAGCCGCGGTGACGATCGCGATTATCGTCACGCCGCCCGCGTAGTGCAGCATATTGGTTTTGAAGAAGCGGCTCTGCGTAGTGAAGGCGCGCCCCAGATAGGCGATGAACTTGATGAAGAAAACGGCCTGCACGTAGACGGAGGAGACTGTGTCCCAGCCCAGACGCTCGAACACATAGTTGAGCGCGATGAAGGGCACGACGGGGACGACCGCGACGAACTCCGGCAGGCGGCTCAATATGAAAGCGCGCAGGCTCCCGGCGAAGCAGAGGCGCACGAGCAGGTCGGCGGTGAATACGAGCCATATCGCGTGGTCGAGCAGATAGATGAGCAGAGGCTGCCGCTCGGGGTGGAAGTAAGACGAGCCGAGCGCGATAAGCGTGACGAGCGAAAAGAGCGCCATCAGCGGCAGCGACACCTCGTAGGCGAACATCAGGCGTTTCTTCATAAACGGTTTCAGGTCCATGTACATCAGCCTGCCTTTCCCCGCTTGCGTGAAAATTTTGAAATCTCGCGGCATCCGGTAATTCTGTTCAGCGTCTCTATTATACATTAAACCGGCGGAGAAAATCGTCCGCTCCGAACGTGCGGAAACGCACGAATTTGAAATATCCGTAAAAAGAGGAGGCGCGCGGAAAAAACGATATGCAGCGGCGCGGCAAAGGTGATATTATATCCCTGAACGGAAAAATTGAGTTCAATTCGGGAGGAAATATAAATGTACATCAAAATCCAGGATGAGAATTTCAACACTGAATCGCTGCCTGTGATAGCTTTGCTGACGGCGGAGAGCGAGCCGGAGACGGTGTCGCTCGACCCGCTGCGCGGCGAGATGCGCGACTTTTGCCGCCGCGTCGTTATAAACGAAGGATTCCGCGGCGAGGCTGGCAAGCTGCTCGTCGTTCCGGTAGCCGGAAAGACCGTGCGTTACGCCGTCATCGCGGGGCTCGGCCCCGAGGATAAAATCACACCGGAGCGCGTGCGCGTCGCGGCCTTCTCTGCGGCCCGCGCCGCGGCTTCGCGCGGATGCGCCGAACTTTCGATAACGATGCCGAAAGCCGGAGACGCGGATCGTTCGCGCGCCGCGGCTGAGGGCTGCGCCCTCGCCTCGTACCGTTTCAACAAGTATCTGGCGCGCGACGAGAAGGACAGATTCACCCCTGTCGAGGCTGTGACGGTCTTCGACGGCTGCGAAAAGGCGCTCGAAGAGGGACGCATCCTCGGCGAGTCGCAGTGCTGGACGCGCGACATAGCGAACGAGCCGGGCTGCGTAATCAACCCCGAGGTACTTGCGGCCAAAGCGCAGGAGCTCGCCGCCGAACTCGGCCTGAAGTGCGAGATATGGGACGAAAAGCGCATCGCCGACGAAAATATGGGCGCGTACCTCGCCGTCGCCTCCGGTTCGGCGAATCCGCCCCGCTTCATACATCTGACATACGAGCCGGAGAACGCGAAAGGCCACATTGCGCTCGTAGGCAAGGGGCTTACCTTCGACAGCGGCGGCCTCGACATAAAGCCCTCGGAGTACATGCTCACGATGAAGGGCGACAAGGGCGGCGCCTGCGCGGTGCTCGGCGCAATACGCGCGGCGGCCCTGATGAAATTGCAGTGGAAGGTTACGGCGATCGTCGCCGCCGCCGAAAATATGCCGGGCGGCTCCGCTTACAGGCCGGACGACATACTGCGCGCGCGCAACGGAAAGACGATAGAGGTCAACAACACTGACGCCGAAGGCCGTCTGACGCTCGCCGACGCGCTCTGCTACGCCTCGGAGCTGAAGCCCGACATGATAGTGGACATAGCCACGCTGACCGGGGCCTGCGCCGTCGCGCTCGGCTCGACGACCGCTGGGCTCTTCACGAACAACGACGAATTCGGGGACAAGGTGCTGAAGGCATCCGCCGCAAGCGGCGAGCGCTTCTGGAAGCTCCCGATGGACGACCCGAACCTGCGCGAACTGATAAAATCGCCCTTTGCGGACCTCGTGAACAGCGGCGGACGCTACGGCGGCGCGATAACGGCGGCGATGTTCCTCGAAGCCTTCGTGGACAAGGACATCCCGTGGGTACATCTCGACATCGCCTCCGCCGATTTCGTAAAGACGCCCTTCAGCTACTATGTGAAGGGAGCCACGGGCTTCGGCATGAGGACGCTCGCCGAGCTCGTCAGGGAACTGTAAGAGAAAGAAGGAGCTGCATCTCCGAATGGCAGACGGGAACCGAAACGATTCCATCGCTCTCATCAACGCAGTGATATACCCGATGGCCCACCCCGGACGCGCGCAGGCGCTCTTTGCGCGTGGCGGGGTCATCGAGGCCGTCGGCAACGACAAGGAAATACTCGCAATGTGCGACGCGAGGACCGTCGTCCTCGACATGAAGGGCAAGTACGTCCTCCCGGGCTTTACCGACACTCACAACCACCTGCTCGCTGCTGGGCGCAGCCTTGAGACGCTCGACCTCAGCGGCGCGCGCTCGATAGACGAGATGATCGGCCGCGGGCGGCACTTCCTCGCGGAGAACGCGCTGCCGCCCGGCGGCTGGTTCTTCGCGCGCGGCTGGGACCAGAACAAGATGGCGGAAAAGCGCTTCCCCAACCGCCACGACCTCGACCTCATATCGACGGAGGCCCCGCTCTTCTTCGAACGCTCGTGCGGGCACATAGCGGCGCTCAACAGCGTCGCGCTGAAACTTCTCAGGATAGACGGCGATTTCAAAATCTCCGGCGGCGTGGTGAACACCGACGCCGCAGGCGAGCCGAACGGCGTCATCAGCGAAGCCGCCGTCAACTGGGCGCGCATGAACATACCGGAGCAGTCGCGCGAAACGCTGGAACACTGGTACGGCCTCGCGGTCGACCGCATGATAAAGTACGGCGTGACCTCCGTCCAGACCGACGACCTTGAAATGGCGGGCGGCGTCGAAGGCGTTTTCGACCTCTACGAGTCGCTGGAGGCGCGCGGCAAAATGCCGATGCGCATAGCGCAGCAGTGGCATCTGCGCGGCGACGGCGAGCTCGCCGAATTCATTGAAAACGGCGGATGCTCGCGCGGCGGGAAATTCTTCCGCTCCGGCCCGCTCAAGATACACGTCGACGGGACGCTCGGCGCGCGCACAGCAGCGCTGCGCGAAGAATATTCCGACGACCCGGGCAACCGCGGCGTCTACGCGCACTCGCAGGAGGAGCTCAACCGCCTTGTGAAACGCGCGCAGGAGGCTGGGATGCAGGTCGCCTTCTACGCGATCGGGGACGGCGCGATAGAACGCTGCCTCAACGCCGTCGAAGCGGCGCGCAGAGGGGCGAACGCCGGAATCCGCCACAGGATAGTCCACTGCCAGATAGGCGCGCAGGATCTATTTGCGCGTATGACGGATCTCGGCGTCATGGCGGACATACAGCCCGCCTTTGCGACATCGGACTGGCCGATAGTAGTGCCGCGCCTCGACACTGACCGCGCGCGCTGGAGCTACGCGTGGAAATCGATGTTCAACTGCGGCATACCGCTCGGAGCCGGTTCCGACGCTCCGACCGAGTCGCTGAACCCGTTCGTCGGCATACGCGCCGCGATACTGCGGCAGGACCTCAACAACGAGCCGGAACACGGATGGATGCCGGTGCAGCGGCTCGACCGCGTGGAAACCTTCTCGATGTACACGAGCGGCGGCGCGCGCGTCTGCGGCGAGCTTTCGTGGCGCGGCACGCTCGAACCGGGCAAGGCGGCGGACTTCACGGCGTTCCTCGAAGACCCCTTCCAGACGCCGGACGACGACCTGCCGAAGCTCGAAGCGGGCCTTACTGTGGTCGACGGCAAAATCCGCCACATAGAGTAGGCGCGGAGCTTGAACGGCGAAGAATCGAAAATTATAAAATCCCCCGCCCTCACGATAGAGCTTCAGGGACAGGCGGAACACATAGTCTACCGCAACGCGGAGAACGGATACACCGTTCTCCGCCTTCGCGTGCGCGGCTATCCAGACTTCGTGACGGCCGTCGGCGTCATGGCGGAGCCCGCGGCTGGCGAAATGCTCTCGATGAAAGGGCACTGGACGGAAAACAGCCGCTACGGGATGCAGTTCCACTTTGAAAGCTGCGAGAGCGCGCTGCCGTCGACCGCCGGAGGCCTTGAAAAGTTCCTCGGCTCCGGCCTCATACGCGGCATAGGCCCCGCGACGGCGCGGAAAATAGTCGAGAAATTCGGCGATGAAACTGCGCGCATACTCGACGAAGAGCCGATGCGCCTCGCGGAAGTCAAAGGAGTCAGCAGCGCGAAGGCCGAGGCTGCGGGGCAGTCGTGGCGCGAACAGCGCGAAATGCGCGAGGTCATGGTCTTCCTTCAGGGCTACGGCGTCGGCGCGGGCTACGCCATGCGCATATTCAGGAAGTACGGCTCAGCCGCCCTCGAAGTTATGAAGGCCAACCCGTACCAGATAGCGCTCGACGTGCAGGGCATCGGCTTTGCGACGGCGGACGCGATAGCGCAGAAGCTCGGCGTGCCGCATGACTCGCCGTACAGAATCGCGGCAGGCGTCCACAACGTCCTAAACGACCTGGCTGGCGAGGGGCACGTCTACGTCCCGCGGAAAATGCTCGCCGCGCTCGCCGCGGAAAAACTCGGCGTCGCGGAAGAAACCGCGGCGGAGGGCGTAGAGCAGGCGCGCATGGCTGGAAACATCGTCGTCGAGGAAATTTCCGGCAAAGAGGGAGAAGAAGACGAGGCCGTCTACCTCCCAGCCTTCCACTACGCGGAGACCCACTCGGCGGAAAACCTGCGCCGCATCGCCGAAGAGCCCTACAACAGCAAAGCGGTAGACACCGAAGCCGCGATACCGTGGCTCGAACGCGAGATGGAAATGACCTTCGCAGAGGCGCAGCGCGAGGCGATAACGCGCGCCGTCAACTCCAAAGTCATGGTCATAACCGGCGGCCCGGGCACAGGAAAAACGACGATAATCCGCGCCGTCCTCCGCCTGCGCGAAGAGGGCGGCTACCGCGTGATGCTTGCCGCGCCGACGGGGCGCGCCGCGAAGCGCATGACGGAGGCGACGGGCCACGAGGCGAAGACGATACACAGGCTTCTCGAATATTCGAGCGGCGGCGGCTTCTCAGGCGATTCCGCCGGAGGCGCGAACTCTCAGCTGGGTTACGGCTTCATGCGCAACGAGGAGAACAAACTTGAATGCGACCTCCTCATCGTAGACGAAGCGTCGATGATAGACCAGATACTCTTCCACCACCTTCTCAAAGCCGTGCCGCGCGGCGCGTCGCTGATATTCGTCGGCGACGTGAACCAGCTGCCCTCCGTCTCGCCCGGCAACGTGCTGAAGGACATAATAGACTCCGGCGTCTGCACCGTCGTCATGCTCAACGAGATATTCCGCCAGAGCGGCGAAAGCCGCATCATCACCAACGCCCACCGCGTCAACCGCGGCGAAATGCCGCTTGAGCCGGAGGGCGAAGCGCTGTCGGACTTCTACTTCATCGAGCCGAAGGTCGCCGCCGGCGGAATCTCGGAGGAAGAATACAAACGCCTCTTCGACGACAAAGTGCTCGCCACGATAAAAAAGCTCGTCACTGAAAACATACCGCGCCGCTTCGGCTTCGACCCAGTCAACGACATACAGGTGCTCTGTCCGATGCACAGCGGCGTCGCGGGGACGCGCCGCCTCAACGCAGAACTTGAAAAGCTGCTCAACACCGGGAACGGCGCGCGCGTGCAGCGCCTCGACCGCGTATTCCGCGCCGGCGACAAAGTCATGCAGATAAAGAACAACTATGACAAAGACGTCTACAACGGCGACATCGGGACGATCGCAGCGATCGACGGCGAAAACGCGCGCCTTACGGTAAAAATGGACGCGGGCATAATCGAGTACGACTTCACCGAGCTAGACGAACTCGTCCACGCCTACGCCGTATCGATACACAAATCGCAGGGCTCGGAATACCCCGCCGTCGTCATCCCGCTGCTGACGCAGCACTACGTAATGCTCCAGCGTAACTTCCTCTACACCGCGATAACGCGCGGCAAAAAGCTCGTCGTAATAGTTGGCACAAAAAAAGCCCTGCGCATCGCCGTGGCGAACGACAGGACGAAAAAAAGATACACGCGCCTCGCGGAACGGCTGCGGGGCGCGAAGTAAGGCTCAGCTTCGCGTAAGCCGCAGCACATTCGGTTCGCATTGCGAAATTACGTCAATAACGTGGTTCTGCGTATATATGCCGTAATGCGTCCATTTCACGGGATAGAAACTTCCGTCGGCGAAGCGGCAAGTATCCGTCGAAATTGTAAGATATTCCAGCAGTTTTGATTTTTCAAAAATTATCAAAAATTTACCGTGCCGAATCTCCTGCGGGTCGTATGAACAAAACGATTCATTGCGGACTTGGTATATGATGTAGCTCTCAAATGTAATTTCAAACGCAAGATTTTCGTCGGATTCGATAGGACGGCATTGAGACAATATACGCCCTAAAGCCGTGCCGTCGAATGTACCCACGGCGCAGTCTCCGATTTTTGCACCGGCGACTGTAATGCGTAGCTCGTTGTCCTCGCATTCCTCAAGACTGCGAAGGAACGGCGCGGCCTTCGGCTTGCTCAGAATTTTATCTGTTTCCGCAAAAGATACTCTCCAGCCCACCTGCGCGCTCCTTTCCCGATTTTCAAAATTTTAGCCTGCCCGTTAAATTCCGTGTCAGAGATACAAAAACGCGCCCTTCGCTAAACGGAAGGGCGCGTCTACGCTTTACGCTGTTAGAAGTATCTCGTGCTGCTTCTGTAGATGTTCTCGCGGTGGCCTTCCTGGCCGTCCTTTTCGGAGGCGGCGAGGCGTCTTTCCGTGTAGCGCGAGAAGCGCACGAAGGGAAGGCCGATGAGGAGGTAGATTATCGCGACGAGGATTCCGGGGCCGAAGTAGTCGTAGTAGGTTGCGGAGACCTGTCCGTAGACTTTCGTGAGGTCCACCATCGTGATGATGGAGACGAGCGAGGAGTCTTTGAGCAGCGATATGAAGTCGTTGTTTATCGGCGGGATTACGACGCGGATGGCCTGCGGCAGAATTACCTCGCGCATCGCCTGCCAGCGCGTCATGCCGAGCGCGAGCGCCGCCTCCCACTGGGTGCGCGGTATCGCGAACAGCCCCGTCCTGTATACTTCGGCTTCGTAGGCCGCGTAGTTGAGGCCGAGGCCAATCGCTCCGGCCCAGAAGGGCGAGAGCTTGATGCCGACCGAGGGCAGCCCGTAGAAGATGAAGAAGAGCTGTATCAGAAGCGGCGTGCCTCGTATAATTTCGACGTATGCGGTCGCGAGCGCCGCGGCCCATTTCGGCGCGAAGACGCGCGTGACGGCGAGCGCGAGGCCGAGCGCCATCGCTATGACCATCGATACTATCGAGACCTCTATCGTGACGACGGCTCCGCGAGCGAAGAGCGGCGCGGCCTCCCAGTATCTTTCGAGCCGCTTCTGGAGCGTCAGCTGCGGCCTGTGCGCCTCGGCCCATTCGTTGTAGCGCGCGGGCTCCACCTTCGGCGGGTCGTAGTCGTTGAACTCCTCAGCCATGACCGGCGTCCAGAGGTTCCAGCGGTCGTATATCTCGCGCAGCACGCCCTTGTCGCGCATCGCTACGAGCGCGCGGTTGACCTCGCTCGTCAGCTCCTTGTCGCCCTTGCGCATCGCAATCGCGTAGATTATTTCGCCTATCGGCTCGCCGACGAATTTTATCTCGGGGTTGAAGCCCGCGGAGTAGAGCGCTATCGGCTGGTCGAAGAGCGCCGCGTCGAGGCGTCCGTTGGCGAGGTCCTCGTAGGTGTTGGCCTCGACGATGTAGGTGCGTATCTCTACGTCGCCGACCTCTTCGAGCACCATCTGCGCGTAGCTTTCTTTAAGCGTTCCGGCGATCTTGCCCTTGAGGTCCTGAAGGCCCTTTATCGAGTCGTCCTCGCGGCGCACGGCGAGCTGGAGGAATGTCTTGTAGTATGGAATCGAGAAATTTACCTCGCCCTCGTGCTCCGGCGTGACTTCAAGGCCGTTTATCGCAATGTCGTAGAGGTTGCGGTCGAGCCCCGGAATAAGGTTGTCCCACGCGTTGTTGACGTAAACGGGAGTGCGCCCCATCTCCTCGGCGAGAGCGTTGACGATGTCGACTTCGAAGCCGATGAGCTTCTTTGGGTCCTGCGGGTCGGGGAACATATAGGGGAATCCGCCCTCGGAGTCTCCGCCCCAGCGCAGCACCTTTTCGCCCGCAGCGGGCGCGGCGTCGTCGGGCGACGGAGTCGCGGCCTCTTCCGCGAAGAGCGCGGCGGGCGCGCAGAGCATAAGTATAAGCGCAAAAATTGCAATGAGCTTTTTCATCAGCATGTCACCCCTGCGTTTACAAAATGGCGGAGGAAGGCGCGGGTGCGTTCGTTCTTCGGATTGGCGAAGAGTATGTCCCCGTCCTCGTATTCGACTATTTCTCCCTTGTCCATGAATATGATGTAGTCCGAAGCGTCCTTGGCGAACTTCATCTCGTGCGTGACGATTATCTGCGTCATGCCCTCCGCGTCGAGCTCCTTCATGACGTGTAGGACTTCGCCTACGAGCTCGGGGTCGAGCGCGGAGGTCGGCTCGTCGTAGAGCATCACGCGCGGGTTCATCGCGAGCGCGCGAGCTATCGCGGCGCGCTGGCTCTGTCCGCCGGAGAGCGTCGAGGGGTATCTGTTGGCGAAGCCGGCGAGGCCGACCTTCTCAAGCATCCTCATGCCGAGGTCGCGCGCCTCTTCTTCCTTCATCTTTTTCACGACCATGGGCGCGAGCATGATGTTGTGGAGCAGGTCCTTGTTCGGGAAAAGGTTATAGCTCTGGAAGACCATTCCGACCTCGGTGCGCAGAGCGTGGACCTTGGCCAGCATTTCATCCGTCGGCTTCTCGCCGGGTTTGCGCGAGACTGTGACGCCGGCGACCGTAACGGAGCCGGAGTCCATGAGTTCAAGGCAGTTGATGCAGCGCAGGAAGGTAGACTTGCCGCAGCCCGAGGGGCCTATGATAGTGGCCAGGTCTCCTTCGCGTATGGTGAAGCTGATGTCCTTGAGGACGACGCCGTCCTCGTAACTTTTAGAGAGGTGTTCGATAACTATAAGCGGCTTGTTGATGGTGTTCATATCCGTACCCCCTTGAAATTTTATCTTTAAGATAGATTTTCAAAAGGGTAGTCATATTCGGAGATATTCGCCGCATATCGCATGGGTCGGAAGAGCCGCCGAATACGCGGGAACTGGAAGAGCCGCCGTGAAAACACGCCGCGGCCTGCGCGCGTTGGAAAGCATTGATTCGTGTCTGTCACACCAGACACCAGTGATTTTTTTCAATTTTCGTCTCACGTCCCTTCCGTGTAACGACATAAACGCCGTTAGTGTAATGGTTTTGGCGTGGGATTGCAAGAAGCTGTTCAATACTTTTACGCAAAGGAAACGAAAAGGCCGCGGCGTTCCTCCGCGGCCTCAGCCTCACTCTTCGTAGCCGAGCTCCCGCTTCGTCTTTGCGATGTCGGCCTCGGTCTCCTTTATCCAGCGCGCGAGGACTTCGGGCTTCACCTTCTTCGACTTCGGGTCGTTCAGCAAAGTGTCGAGCTTCTTCTCCTGTATGCGCAGCCACTCGACCTTCGCCTCGCGGAACTGAATGTCGGCTACGGCGTTCCCGCGTTCGCCGTCGTCCTCTTTTACAAATGCGCGGCTCAAACTGCCGTTCCTCCCTTCGCGCGGCGTTCGCGCGCCGCGTCATGCTTTGTTTCGAAAGTTTTACGATATTATAGCAAACGCGCGCCGTTTTCAGGATTTTGCGCGGCGCCGGGATATTGACGGCGTGCCGTGGGCGCGTATAATTAAGCGTCGTTATAGTAAGTATGCTTAGTGTTTGGAGGCAACTATGGAACCGCTGCATTATTTGTTGATGAAAACGCACGGCGCAGTGAAGCGCGCGATGCTCGCCGAGGGCGCGAAACTTGGACTGACGCCGGGACAGCCTAAAATTCTGGAATTTCTTATGAACAACGGAGAGAGCGACCAGAAGACGCTCGCAGCCGACTGTGAGATAGAGCAGGCGACAGCGGGCGGAATCCTGCTGCGCATGGAGGAGGCGGGGCTCATCGCGCGCCGCCGCAAAGATGGCAACCGCCGCTCGCTCTATGTCTCGCTGACGCCGCGCGGCGCCGAGATGGCGCGGAAGATGGACGAAGCGGCGCGCGAGGTCGACCGCCTCGCCGCGTCGCTGCTTTCGGCGGACGAGGAAGAACTGCTTAAAAATATGCTCGCGTCGGTGCGCCGCGCGATGACTGAAACGGAGGAGAAATAAATATGAAACAAAGCGATTACGTGCTTTTGATGAAGCGCTATATATTTCTCTGCTTCGGCCTCGCGCTGATGGCGCTCGGCATAGGCTTCTCGGTCAAGGCGAAGCTCGGCACCTCGCCGATTTCGAGCCTGCCCTACGTCGTGAGCCTTTTCTCGCCGCTGACGCTCGGTCAGGCGACGATAGCGATGCACTGCGTGCTTATCTCCATGCAGATTGCGCTGCTGCGCCGCCGCTTCGAACCAGTGCAGCTCGCGCAGCTGCCGATCGGCATAATGTTCGGCTACATGATAGACGCGGGGCTCTGGGCGCTCGGCTGGATCGACTGCTCCGCATACTGGCAGCTCTGGCTGCTCGTCGCGGCAGGGATAATTTTCCTCGGCATTGGAGTGGCTTTCGCCGTCGCTTCTGGAGCCGTGCCGCTCGCGGGCGAGGGCGCGGTCGTCGCTGTCTGCCGCGTGCTGCATGTGAGTTTTCCGCGCACAAAGATAATCTTCGACGCAAGCCTCGCAATGTCCGCAGTTCTTCTCTCGTTCGCCGTCGCCGGAAAAATCGAAGGCGTCCGCGAAGGCACTCTGGCCGCCGCGCTCTGCGTCGGCCTCATGGTAAAGGCCGCGAACAAATTCGTCGTGCCGATGGCGAAGCGGTTTATTGCGTAGAAGCGCGCCGTTTGAAGTATAAAGCAAGAGCCCCGGACCTTTCGGTTCGGGGCTTCGCTGCGTTCTTGGTGCGTTTCTTTTACTTAGTCGTCGTAGTTCTTGCCGTCGTTGCCGCCTTTGCCGGGGGCGTTGTCTTTTCTGAAGTCTTTGCGCTCGCAGAGGACTTTGCGGTCCGGCGCTGCGTTGTGGTCGGGGCGGGCGGCCATGATTTCGGCTACCGCGTCTGCCGTGCCCTCGGCTCCGAAGGCGTCGATGAAGCGTCCGGCCCACCACTCAATTTCGTCGACGATTCTGTCGATGATAGGCTGCGGCTCGGCAAGGATCATCTCGGCGAATGGCAGGTTGAGTTTCTTGTAGTCTCCGCTCTTGCGGCTCATGCCCTTTTCGTCGGCGGCGGCTACTATTTTCTCCCAGAGCTCGACGGAGATTCCGCGGTCGGCTTCCTTCGTGTAGGTGCCGCCTTCGGTTATCGCGTTGCCGGTGTCGGGGTCCATCTTGATTCCGAAGTAGACGTTCTGGAAGAGCGTCGCTACGTTGCCCTTGCGGATGCCGTACTTACGGAAGGTCGAGACTTTGTCGAGCGGCGTGCCGGAGATGCCGTGCTGCGCTATCGCTACGCCGTAGGGGGCTATCGCGTCGGCTATTTCCTTCGTGCGCGTAAGGTCGATGCCTTCCATCTGGCCGACCGCCGGGTCGTATGTGCCGTGGAGGCTTCCGTTGGAGATGGCGAGGTAGTCGGGGAAGATCTGCCACGCGTTGAGGCCGC
>DVKA01000185.1 GCA_018716365.1 Candidatus Caccocola faecipullorum | reverse complement strand
TTCGGCATCTTCACGCCGCGGCTGTCGAGCTCGCGCAGGATGCTGCATATCCTCGCGTGCGCGTACTGGATGTAAAAGACGGGGTTCTCCGACGAGGCTTTTTTCGCAAGTTCGAGGTCGAAGTCCACGGTGCTGTCGCAGCGGCGGATTACGAAGAAGAGCCTCGCCGCGTCGCGTCCGACTTCGTCCATTATCTCGCGCAGCGTGACTATCGTGCCGGCGCGCTTCGACATCTGCACGGGCTTGCCGTCGCGCAGCAGGTTGACCATCTGTATCAGCAGCACTTCGATTCCGTCGTCGGGATAGCCGAAGGCCTTGTTCACCGATTTTATGCGCGGCACGTAGCCGTGATGGTCCGCGCCCCAGACGTAGACGAGGCGCTCAAAGCCGCGGTCGTATTTGTTTTTAAGGTAGGCGACGTCGGATGTGAAGTAGGTCGGCATCCCGTTGGAGCGGATGAGCACGCGGTCCTTGTCGTCGCCGAAGAGCGTCGAGCGGAACCAGAGCGCGCCCTCTTCCTCGTAGGCGTAGCCGCGTTCCTTGAGAGCCTCCATCGCGGGCTCTACGGCGTTGTTTTCGTAGAGAGATTTCTCGGAGAACCAGACGTCGAACTTCACGCCGAAGTCTTCGAGGTCTTTCTTTATCAGGCCGAGGACCATCTTGCCGGTCTCCTGCGAGAAGAATTCGAGCGTCTCTTCAAGCGGCTTCGCCGCCAGGCTGTCGCCGTATTTTTCGACGTAGATCTTGGCGATGTCGTTCATGTAGTCGCCCTGATAGCCGTCCTCGGGCATCGGGGCTTCGTCCGCGCGGCCGAGCGCTTCGAAATAGCGCGCCTGCGCCGACTTGCCGAGCAGCTCCATCTGGAGCCCGGCGTCGTTCGTATAGTATTCGCGCTCTACGTCCCAGCCGGCGAAGTCGAGCAGCGACGCTGTGATGTCGCCGACGGCGGCGCCGCGCCCGTGGCCCATGTGGAGCGGGCCGGTCGGGTTCGCGCTGACGAATTCAACCTGCACGCGGCGGCCTTTGCCGGCGTCGGAACGTCCATAGTCGGCGTCTTTCTCTATCGCCGTTCTGATGGTCTCGGCGACCCAGTCTGATTTGAGCGTGAAGTTCATAAATCCGGGGCCGGCGACTTCGGCCTTGCTTATTACGCCGTTTTCAGGGATTTTCGCAATTATCTCCGCGGCGAGGTCGCGCGGCTTCTCTCCGAAGGGCTTCGCTAGCTGCATCGCGATGTTCGTCGCCCAGTCTCCGTGCCCCTCCTGGCGCGGGCGCTCGATGCGCACGAGAAAGCCTTCGGGGATTTCGTATCCTTTTTCCGAGGCGACGGCGCGGACGGCGTCGTCAAGCAGCTTCTTCAGTTCATCCGTCATGTTCCGCATAACACAACACTCCTTACAGTTCAGGGAAACTTTTATTTTCTGAAGGGCAGGTCGAGCACCGGCCACCTCAGAGCGGCGGCGAGCTCCTCACGGAGAAGCTGAGCCGTTATTCCTTCCACTTCGCGCGTCTTGACGACCCACAGGCTGTCGGCGAGCAGTTCGCCGCGCTTGGGCCAGTGCGTTATCGATTCGCGCAGCACAGCCTTCGAGCCTTCGCCAAGCTGTTTTAGCGCCGGGTCCTGAAGCAGCCTGAAGCCGCCCGGCATCGACATACGTACTTTCTGGTCTATTGTGAACGGGAAGCGGAGCGTGTAGTCGTCCTCCCGCCCTATCATCTCGCTGACACGCATCGGTACGCCTCCGGGCAGGCGCAGCAGCATACTGTCGCCGTGGATTATGCCGGGCGTGCAGCTGACGTTGAAGGTCATCTTGTAGCCGTCTTTTTCTTCCTTCACTTCAACCGGCGTGAGGCTCATGCCGAGCATTGCGAAGTTGAGCTTTTCGAGGACTACGGCGGCGGCCTCTTCGACCTTGGGCATTCCGCTGCCTGAGAGCAGCGCGTTCCATCCGCCCGTCACTGTTACGTCGAGCTTGCCCTCCGCGCGTCCGTCTGCCGCGAGCTTAAGCTTCCACAGAAGCGCCAACCGGCTGGCCGAGGCTGAGCCGTCGGAAAGTTTTTTCGTTTTGTGCTCCGTTTCGCCTGCGCCGTAAAGCTCCGTCCCAGCCAGCGAGAGCGGAACGCGGCCCGTGCCGTATGGTAGGCCGGGGGCGAAGTACGAAGAACGCGATGCGCCGGGAGCCTTGAGCTCAAGCACCGGCTCTTCGAAGAGCGAGACGGCGGCGGGGCTCGTCGCGTCGGCGTACATTTTCGAGTTCCACCATATCTTTGAATCCCAGCCGAGTTCCGTAAGCCATTTGTGAAGCAGGAAGGCCTGCTCCCACGGCGTCCACGGCCCCTCCGCGGGGATTTCGCCGCGTCCGCGCACCCATGCCGGATAGCCGGCGAGCGTGCGCTCCGGCGAATTGACCCACGCGATCAGCCGCCCGCCGGCAAGGCGCGCGTCTCCCTTCGCCGCCGCGGGCAGCGGAAGCTGCGGCACGGAGGCGGCTAGTTCGTCCGCTTCGCGCAGCCCGGCCAGCACGCCTTTGGCGGTGCTGAAGCAGAGCATCGGCCTTTCGTTGACGACGAATCCCTCGCCGCGCCATGGAAGCTGGTTCATCACCTGCCAGCTGTATTTCACTCTGCCGCCGCTCATCGACTCTTCCGGCTCGCGCATTTCGCGCCCCGACCAGAAGATTTCAGTCCCCTCCGGGACTTCGACGCTGACGTTCTGTTCCCATATCGGAAGGTCTCCGGCCATGTTCACCGTGCCGCTGACGCCGTTTTTCGATTCGCGCGTCTCTTTCACGACTATGACGACGGCGCGCCCTATCGTATCCTCCGGCACGGTCACGACGCGGACGACGGCTCCGCCAGGGAGCGTCTCGTCCTCGACGCGGAGGTCGCCTTCCTTCATTCCGGTCATTGTGTTGTACCACGCCGCCTCTTCAACGGAGAGCGAGCCGCCCGAGGGAACCGGATAGCGCACCGTCTTCCAGCCGGCCGGCACCTTTTCGCCCATCATTATCACGGTCGCGCGCAGCTTCTCTACGGAGCCGGAGGCGGTGAGGCGCGACTCGTCGTTGCGCAGCCAGATGACGGCGTCGTTGCTGCCGTAAATCTCCATCGAAGGCACTTCGTCCTTGAGGCGCATTATCTCGCGCTCGCTGTCCCACGCGGCGAAGGCGCATCCCGCGAAGGCGAGGCAGATGAGCGCCGCGAGCGCCGCGGCTCTGATTTTCATTCCGCGTCCGCGCTTCATGGCTATTTGTTCCTGCCGCAGCACTGTTTGTATTTCTTGCCGCTGCCGCAGGGGCAGGGGTCGTTGCGCCCGATCTTGACCTCGTTGACGATCGGCTGCGTCTTCTGCGCCGTCGCGGTCACGCCGGGGTTCTCCATGTCGTCGTTGTAGTTTCCGGGCGCGGCCGCCGGCATTTCAAACGGGTCGCGGCTTTCGCGCCATTTCTTCCTGTTGTCGGGGCGTTCGTCGTTCCGCGTCACGACGGAGACGCGCAGCGCGAACTCCGTGATGCTCTCGCGGACGCGCACGAGCATCTCTTGGAACAGATTGAAGGACTCGAACTGGTATTCGACGAGCGGGTCTTTCTGTCCTATCGCGCGCAGGCCGATGCCGCGGCGAAGCTCGTCCATCGCAAGCAGGTGCTCTTTCCAGTTCGCGTCGAGGACTTCAAGGAATATGTAGCGGTAGATCTGCGCCGAAAGTTCGGGGCCGAGTTCCTCCGTCTTCTGGCGGAAGCGCGCGCGTATGTCCTCGATGATGCGCGGGCGCATTTCTTCAAAGGCGTGCTCCGAGTCTATGCCTTCAAGGCAGGCGGCGACACCGGGCCAGAAGAGCGCGTTGAGGCGGACGCAGACGGATTTTATGTCGGGCGTATCGGCGTTCTTGTCGGCGAATGCCTTGTCGAGCTGCGCGTTCGCGGTGTCTTCAAGGACTTCGAGCGTGCGGTCGACTATATTTTCGTCTTCAAGTATCTCGCCGCGCTCGGCGTAGACGGCTTCGCGCTGGCGGTTCATTACGTTGTCGTAGGAGAGGAGCTGCTTTCTTATGTCGAAATGCATCTCTTCGACCTTTTTCTGCGCGTTTTCAATGGCCTTGGAGAGCAGCGGATGGTCGAGAGACTCGCCCTTTTCCATGCCGAGCTTGTCCATTATCGACGAAATCCTGTCGCCGCCGAAGAGGCGGATGAGGTCGTCGTCGAGCGCGATATAGAAACGGCTTTCGCCCGGGTCTCCCTGGCGGCCAGAGCGTCCGCGCAGCTGGTTGTCTATACGGCGCGACTCGTGGCGCTCGGTGCCGATTATGCGCAGGCCGCCGGTCGCTATGACCTTGTCGTGCTCCTCGGCGCATATCTTCTTATATTTTTCGAGTATTTCGGCGTAGAGCTGCGGATCGTCGGCAGGCGTCTTACCTTCCTTCGCCAGCTCGTCGCGCGCGAGGAATTCCGCGTTTCCACCGAGGACGATGTCCGTTCCGCGGCCCGCCATGTTGGTGGCGACTGTGACCGCGCCGAAGCGTCCCGCCTGGGCGACTATCGCGGCTTCCTTGTCGTGGACCTTCGCGTTCAGCACGTTGTGCGGTATCTTGCGCGCGCGCAGCAGCTTGCTGACGCGCTCCGAATGCTCTATCGACGCCGTGCCTACCAGTATCGGCTGGCCTTTCGCGTGGTATTCCGCGACCTCGTCGGCGGCCGCGGTGTATTTTTCCTCGGCAGTCTTGTAGACCGCGTCAGGGTTGTCCTTGCGTATCATGGGCTTGTGCGTCGGGACGACTATGACGTTGAGGCCGTAGATTTCTTTGAATTCCTCGGCTTCCGTCTTCGCAGTACCGGTCATGCCCGCGAGCTTCTTGTACATACGGAAGTAGTTCTGGAGGGTGATTGTCGCCAGCGTCTGGTTTTCGCGGCCGATGCGCACGCGCTCCTTCGCCTCGATCGCCTGGTGCAGCCCGTCGGAGTAGCGGCGTCCGAACATCAGGCGGCCAGTGAATTCGTCTACTATGACTATTTCGCCGTCCTTGACTACGTAATGCACGTCGCGCTGGAACAGATGGTGCGCCTTTAGCGCCTGCACGATTTTGTGCGCGAGCGAGGAATTTGCGAAGTCGGTGAAGAGGTTCGGCAGCTTCATTATGCGCTCGGTCTTCGCTATGCCCGTCTCGGTCAGAGCGAGGTTGCGTTCCTTCTCGTCAACTTCGAAGTCCGTGCCCTTGACCAGCTCGCGCGCCACGGCGTCGGCGACGCGGTAGGGCTCCGTGTCGTCCTCCGACGGGCCGGAGATGATGAGCGGCGTCCTCGCCTCGTCGATAAGTATGGAGTCTACCTCGTCCACGATGCAGTAGTTATGTCCGCGCTGCACCTGCTGCGATTTCTGTATCGCCATGTTGTCGCGCAGGTAGTCGAAACCGAATTCGCTGTTCGTACCGTAGGTGATGTCGCAGCGGTAGGCCTCCGCGCGCGCGCTGTCGGGCATGAAGGGCGAAATTACGCCGACCGTCAGACCCATTCCGCGGTAGACCGGCCCCATCCATTCCGCGTCGCGTGCGGCGAGGTAGTCGTTGACCGTTACGACGTGGACGCCCTTCTTCGTCATCGCGTTGAGAGCGACGGCGAGCGTGGCGACGAGCGTCTTTCCTTCGCCCGTCTTCATCTCGGCGATGTTTCCGTCGTTGAGCGCCATGCCTCCGATCAGCTGCTCCTTAAAGTGGCGCAGACCGAGCGTGCGCTTCGAGACCTCGCGGACGCGCGCAAAAACCTCGGGCAGTATGTCGTCGAGGCTCTCTCCCTTTTCGAGGCGCGCGCCGAAAATTTCAGCCGAGCGCGCGAGCTCCTCGTCCGAAAGCTTCTCGACCTCCGGTTCGAGCGAATCTATTATCTGCGTCTTTTTCTCATATTTCGCTACGGCCCTGTCGTTAGGGTCAAGGCCGAGCGCCTTTATCACTCCGTTGAGAAATCCCACTTACACCTTCCACCTTTCCGAAAATACGGGGAATCCCCGCAAATTATCTTTCTCGTTCAGATTTATATTATTTCGCGCGGCGCGGCGAAAAACGAAGCCCCGCGCCGGCCGCGATAATTTTCAACTTGCGCGTCACAGGCGGCGCGCCGCCGTTTTGAAGACGACACCCGCACGTTCAGACAGGGTTGGTTTGTCATACCCTAAGGTCTCCGAACTCCCGTCCGTCCGCACGGTACGCGCCAACAGCCGCGTTTGTCATGCGTCCCCATAGTTTTTGATTATATACTTATACAAGGATGTAAGTCAAAAAAATTATGCCGCGCACGACGGCGGAACCGGCGGCAAATTCACAGAAAAACGTTCGCGCGGCGAAAAGCGCGCGGACGCTGCGGAAACGGAAATTTTCATCTTTCCCCGCGCCGCCGCGCGCGTCGGCATCAGGCGCGTTTTACCTCAAACGTACAAAATTGCGCGAATCCGCCCCGTTTTACGTAAAACTTACGAAATTCCGCCCGTTCCATGCCGCGGGCCTCAAATTTGCGCGCGCGGCGCGATTAGAGACGGCAAGCCTCAACTCGCGACGGCGGCGGAGATTTTACGATTCCTTTACAAAGCGGCGGCGTTCCCGGCAACCCGGGGCGCGTCCGCGGGCGTCAAAAAAAGCGCCCCGCGTACGGAGCGCTTTACAGATTCAGACTTTTACGCGAAGCGGCGGCGTTTACTTTCCCATCATCATAAGTGCGAATACCTTCGCTTCGTTCACCATATGCGCGATTTCTATGTGTTCGTTCGGCATGTGGGCGCAGTCGATCTCCTGGCACCAGACTGCGGCGGGGATTCCGGCGCGGCGGAAGAACGCTCCGCAGGTGCCGCCGCCGACTCCGCCGACTTTCGGCTTCATACCCGGGTAGACCTCGGCGAGCGCCGAGAGCAGCGTCTGAACGACGGGCGCGTCCTGCCGCGTCGGAGCCGCGGCCTGCTCTATCTGCGGGAAGCGGCGGGTTATCTTGACTTTGTATTTTTCTTCCGCCTTTTTCGTCTCCGCATCAACGACTTTCAGAACTTCTTCAAGCGGCGCCGATGGAAGTACGCGGCAGTCGAAGCTGAAGACTTCAAGTCCGGGCACTGTGTTGACGTTCGCGACGTTCGCGCGGCGGCGCGTCGGTTCGAATGTAGACTCCGGCGGATCGAAGAGGCCGTCGCGCTCGGGGAAGGCCACGTGCAGCGCTTCGTCGAGCGCCGTTGAAAAAGCGTTCGCGGCGCGACATGCGTTGACGCCGAGGTGCGGCGTGCTTCCATGCACCTGTTTGCCCTCGACTGTAAATTCCATCCAGCAGATGCTTTTTTCGGCGATTTCTACAAAATCGGCGTTTTCCGTGCCCATGTCGGGAACTATTACGAGGTCGTCTTCGGAGAAGAGGCCTTTCTTGAGCAGGTGGCATATACCGTATTCGCTGCCCAGCTCTTCGTCGGCTACGAAGGCGAGGCAGACTTCATATTCCGGCTCAATGCCGAGTTCTTTCAGCGCGCAGAGCGCGTAGAGCGAGGCGACCAGCTCCTGTCCGTTGTCGCTCGTTCCGCGTCCGTAGATGCGCCCGTCCTTGATTTCGGCCTTGAATGGGTCGGTGT
This sequence comes from Candidatus Caccocola faecipullorum, assembly GCA_018716365.1. Classification (GTDB taxonomy): domain Bacteria; phylum Synergistota; class Synergistia; order Synergistales; family Synergistaceae; genus Caccocola; species Caccocola faecipullorum. The sequence continues at coordinate 1,392 of DVKA01000185.1, read as the reverse complement.
GCCACAGCGAGCGCTCGCCCTCGGGCACGACGTCCATGTGCGCGACTATCCAGAGGCGGCGTTTCGTGCGCCCCGGGAAACGCACGACGAGGTTCGGACGTTCGCCGCCAGCCGCCTTCGGGTCGGGCAGCGCGTATGTGCTTACGTCTTTAAAGCCGAGCTCCAGCAGTTTTTTGATAAGGTACTCCGCCTTGTGGAACTCGCCAACGCCGCCGTCGGCCGGGCCGACGGCCGGTATCGCCACCAAGTCGCACAGCGTCTGCACCATCGACGGCTCTAGAGCCTCTATCTTCTCAAAAAGTTTTTCTTTCAAAATATACACCTCGTTCTCAATATTTTTCACGATGCTTCACGTTGATGATTTTATAACAACGGCGGGCTTTTTCAAGGTTTTTCGCGCCGTGCGCCGCGCGCCGCCGCGGCACGAAAAAACGCGCCTCTGCGAAAGAGGCGCGTTCATCTTAACTTCTGCCGTTGAAGCTTTGCGTCCGGCTATTTCTCGTCCTTCATCTGTGAGAAGATGTTCGCAAGGATGGCGCCGGAAATGTTGTGCCAGACGCTGAAGACGGCGCCTGGGACGGTGGCGAGGGCGAGCGCCGGGAACGAGGTCGCGGCGAGGCTCGTCGCGAGGCCGGAGTTCTGCATGCCGACTTCTATTGCGATGGCTTTCTTCTTGGAGAGCGGCAATCCGAGGGCGCGTCCCACACAATAGCCGAGCGCATAGCCGAGAAGGTTGTGCAGTATGACGACCACGAAAACTATAAGGCCGGTCGACATGATGCGCTCCGAGTTCGCGGCTACGACGGCGGCGACTATCATGACTATCGCGGTGACGGAGACGAGCGGCAGTATCTTGACGGCCTTCTGCGTCGTCTCGCTGAAGAACTTGTTGATGACGAAGCCGGCGCCTATCGGGAGGATGACGACCTGCACTATCGAGATGAACATCGACATCATATCTACGTTGACGGTCTCTTTAAGAAGCAGATATGTAAGAGCCGGAGTTACGATAGGGGCGAAGATGGTGGAAACGCTCGTCATGCCGACGGAGAGCGCGACATCGCCCTTGCTGAGGTAGGTCATGACGTTCGACGAAGTGCCGCCCGGGCAGGTGCCGACGAGGATGACGCCGACGAGCAGAGCGTCGTCTAGCTGGAAAAGCTTGCCGAGCGCAAAGGCGAGGAAGGGCATGATGGAAAACTGCGCGATGAACCCGATGATTATATCGCGCGGCCTTTTGAAGACGACTGCGAAGTCCGCCGGCTTCATCGTAAGCCCCATACCGAACATGACTATCATAAGAAGCGTCGTGACCCAGCTCGTCTTTATCCAGATAAGCGCCGACGGCTGGAACAGCGCGATGGCGGCGATGATGACGACGATGATCGCCAT
>DVKA01000184.1 GCA_018716365.1 Candidatus Caccocola faecipullorum | reverse complement strand
GAGCTGTATCGCGTTGAGCTGTTCTATGAAGTAGCGGCGGATGTGCGTCCTGCGCGCTATCTCGTCGACCGTCGTAGAGCTGCGGCGCAGAAGCTCCGTTATCGCGTCGAGCCTCAGGTGCGTCGGGCGGTTGACCTGCTCCCAGAGCTTGCGCGTCTCCCAGGAGCGCAGCTTTCTGTCGGGCAGGGTTTTGCCGCGCGCGACGGAGCGCCACGCCTTCGTCAGCGCCTGGGCGAAGTTCGTGCCTATGGCGAGCACTTCGCCGGTCGCCTTCATGCGCGGGCCGAGCGTGAAGTCCGCCTGCGGGAAGCTGTCGAAGGGCCACGAAGGGACCTTGACCGCGACGTAGTCGAGCGCGGGCTCAGAGAGCGCGCTGCCCGCTCCCGTGACGGGATTCTCCATCTCGGTCAGCTCTAGGCCGAGCGCTATCTTCGCCGCCATGCGCGCGATCGGGTAGCCGGTCGCCTTGCTCGCGAGGGCGCTGGAGCGGCTCGCGCGCGGGTTTACTTCTATTACATAATACTCGCTGCCGTCCGGCGCGAGCGCGAACTGCACGTTACAGGCCCCGCGGATGTCAAGCGCGTCGACTATCTTGAGCGCCGCGGTGCGCAGCATCTGCCATTCCTTGTCCGTGAGGGTCAGCGGCGGCGATACGACTACCGAGTCGCCCGTGTGGACGCCCATCGGGTCGATATTCTCCATTCCGCAGACGGCGAGCGCGTTTCCGGCGCAGTCGCGGACGACCTCGATCTCCATCTCGTGCCAGCCCTCGAGGTAGCGCTCTATCAGCGCGTGTCCGACAGGCGAGGCGGCGAGGGCGTCCTCCGTCTGGACGACGAAGTTCTCTACGTCGCGCACGACGGAATTTCCCGAGCCGCCGAGCGTGAAGTCAGGGCGCAGAATCAGCGGCAGCGGCGTATGCAGCGCGAACTCCTGCGCCTCGGCGACGGACGAAATTCCGCGGCTTGCGATGATGGGCTGCCCCGCCTCGAGCATCGTGCGGCGGAACGGCTCGCGCGCCTCGGCGCGCTCCACGGCGTCCGGCTGCGTTCCGAGCACGCGGCACTTGTGACGCTTCCATATCCCGAGCTTTTCGCACTCCATGCAGAGGTTCAGGCCCGTCTGCCCGCCGAGCGTCGCGACGACGCCGTCGGGGTTGTGCTCCTTGAGTATTTCCTCGACCACGTCGGGCAGCAGCGGGCGGATATATACGACGTCCGCGACCGAGCTGTCCGTCTGTATCGTCGCGGGGTTGCTGTTCAGCAGGATGACGCTGCATCCTTCTTCTTTAAGCGCTCGGCAGGCCTGTGTGCCCGCGTAGTCGAACTCCGCGGCCTGGCCTATCTTTATCGGGCCGGAGCCCAGCACAAGAACTTTTCTTATAGTTGCGTCTCTCATCCTAATTTCTCCCCTGGCGCGCGGCCTTCATACGGTCGATGAAATTGTCGAAAATATAGGAGGCGTCCTCCGGCCCCGGCGAAGCCTCGGGATGGAACTGAACCGACAGCGCGTCGTACCGCCTGTGGCGCAGCCCCTCGACCGTGCCGTCGCCGAGATGCTTGTATGCGACCTCGAGCTCCGTGCCCGCGAGGCTCGCCGCGTCGACCGCGTACTGGTGGTTCTGGCTCGTCAGCAGGCCGCGCCCCGTCGCGAGGTCGAGCACCGGCTGGTTCGCGCCGCGGTGGCCAAAGGAAAGCTTCTTCGTCTTTCCGCCGCAGGCCATCGCGAGAAGCTGATTCCCGAGGCAGACGCCGAGCAGCGGCAGTTTACCGAGAAGCTTCGCCGCCTCCGCAGCCTCGCGCTCCAGCACCGACGGGTCGCCCGGGCCGTTGCTCAGCAGCACGCCGTCCGCGCCGCTTGAAAGCACCGTATCCGCGGGCGTGTCGTGCGGGAAGCGGATGACGCGGCAGCCGCGCCGCTCCATACTGCGGATGATGTTCTCCTTCACTCCGTAGTCCATCACCGCGACGGTCAGGTCGCCCCCTCCGCTTATCACCGGCATATCGCACGAAACCTCGTGAACCAGCGTCGGCGGCAGCTCCGTAAGCTCGGGCTTCACGGGCGTCGTATCGAGACGGCCCATCATCGAGCCGACTTCGCGGATTTTCAGAATCAGCCCGCGAGTGTCTATGTCGTGGACTATCGAGCGGCCGTTCTCCGCCATCCAGTCGTGTAAACTTTCGAAGCGCCCGCATTCCGTTTCGTCGAGGCGCGTCATCAGAGCGCCGCGCGCCCAAACGCGGCGGCTCTCAAGATTGTCCTTGTCTATACCGTAAATTCCGATAGGCGGAAAAGCGAAAACAATGATCTGCCCGTTATACGACGGGTCCGTCAAAGTCTGCGGATAGCCGCACGAGGCCGTCGTGAAGACCACTTCGCCCTCCACCGGGCCGTCGAGCCTGCCGCGCCCGCGCCATACGGAACCGTCGCTCAAAGTCAGATAAACAAAATCCTCCATACACTCCGTGCTCCTTCGCGCCAAGGTGAAAAAATAAACCGGAACTATGTTTTTGTTAAATTTCATATTTCACCCAGCGTTCAATTTCCAGAGTATTATACCCGCAAAGAGAAAAACGTCAAGCCCCGAAAAGATAAATTCCTTCGCCATAATGCAGATTCAACCGATTGCACAAAATTGCATGAAGCAGCAGCGCGCAGCCGTGTGCCGCAGGATACGCGAGACGCGCGGCGCGGCAAAACAGCGGCAAAACGACAGAGACGCGCGCGGAAAATCGTCAGCAGAAAAGCGTACAGAAGAAACCGCAGCTCCAACCTGCCGCGGACGCGCTGAACGCGGCGGGGGGACGGTAGTTTCATCTGCACATCAGTCTATGCTTGATTAAATTTATACGAGAGACGGCAAATCTCGCCACCCCACGCTTGACGGCGGATTTCAAAACACCGACGGCAGCAGCAATGCGCTAAAGACACCACGTAAATGTTTGCTAGCGCAAGCTGGTCATTGCGTTGAAGCGCGGAATGACGACACCTGATATTATTTATAATTTGAAATTTAACGAACACAGCTCTGCGCGAGAGACGGCGCAAGCGGATGCTATTGCCATGCGCTCCGACGAAGCCGGGCAGGTATATCAGCAGCCTTTTCTTCGGTGTACGCTGCCTGGCGATACAAGGTTCCCACGCGCGCGGAGACAAGCCGCAGACGCTTGCGCCGCCCGCCGGATTAACGCTTATAATATCGCAGAACGGCACAACCACGGAGGACGCGCATGGAATACAGCTTCGGCCCGCTGATAGATGAAAACTCAAAAATACTGATACTCGGCTCGCTGCCAGGCGTCCGCTCGCTCGCCGAAGCGCGCTACTACGCCCATCCGCAGAACCATTTCTGGAAGATAATCTACGACGCGTGGGGCCGGACGCCCGACGCCGGATTTGACGCGCGCTACCGCTTCATCCTCGCCCACGGCCTCGCGCTTTGGGACGTAGTCAAATGCGCCGAGCGCGAAGGCAGCGCCGACGGCAGCATCCGCAATGAAACCCCGAACGACGTCCCAGCGCTCCTCGCCGCGCACCCGAACGTCCGCCGCATAATCTTCAACGGCGGCTTCGCCTTCGCCAAATACAAAAAATACTTCGGCATTCCAACAATAGAATATAGAAAAGTCCTCTCCACCAGCCCCGCCTGCGCGGGAAGGGATAAGGAAAGGGAGAAAATGTGGATGGAGGCGCTGGGTCGGCGCTGCGCCGGCATATCGGATTAGAAGTTGATTCCACAGGACCGAAATGCGAGAAAGCCCCGCAATAACGCGGGGCTTTCTCTCTTCAAGGGACGTTGGACAAACTCCAGGAAACGTCAAATTCGTAAAAGTTTAGTCTTTCGGCTTGATGTCTATCGCGAATTTCGGTCCTTTTACGAAGTCAGCGACTGTGTTGCGGAACTCGTAGAGCGAAAGTATCGCGAACGCTACCGGGATAGCCGAAAACGTATAGCGGTAGGGTATTCTCAGCGCAGGCGTCATACGCGAACCTGCAATCATCACGAAGTCTATGCCTATGATCATCACTATGATCGACGCTATGAGCATCAACACCTGCGTTACAAAACCCAGCGAGTGGTTGACCTTCTTCGGCATCATCTCTTTGAATACGACGATGCTTACATGTTCGCGCTGAACCGCTATTATCGTCGTGCTCAGCAGGCAGAACCATACAAGAAGTATCTTGAGCAGCTCTTCCGACCAAGTCAAGGAGTCGTTGAGCACGTAACGGCAGAAGACGTGCGCCCAAGCTACGACGAGCATTACCAGGCCGATCGCGATGATTGCGGCGAGAACTACCTTATAGACTGCCTTTATAAGTTTATCGAGAGCAGCCAGCATTTTAATCGTTCTACCCTCTTACTTCATCCCCTTGAGGATATCGGCTTTGACGGCTTTGATGTCGGCGAGGAATTTGTCGACGTACTCAGCGCCGAGTTCCTTCTTAGCCTTTTCGATGACGACGGGCTGAGAAACCTTCTGAATTTCAGCTATCGCAGCGCCGTCGAGCTTGTTGACCTTCATGCCTCTCTTCTGAAGTTCGGCAAGGATGACTTCTTCGCGGCCGGCGTTGACAAAGCGGCTGTAGTTCTGGCCGAGGACCGCACCGACGGCGAGGGCTTCCTGATATTCGGCGGGAAGCTTGTTGAACCAGCGGAGGTTGGCGACGAGCGGCATACCGTCATAGATGTGCCCAGTGAGCGAGACATATTTCTGTACTTCGTACATATTGAGGTCCCACATATTGGAGATCGGGTTTTCCTGTCCATCGACGATCTTCTGCTGCATGGAGAGATAGAGCTCGGAGAACGGGACAGGCGTCGGGTTGGCGCCGAGCGCCTCGAAGTTCGCCATGTGCATCGGGTTCTGCATCGTTCTGATCTTCAGTCCTTTGAAGTCGGCGAGCTTCGTTATCGGTTTGACGGAAGAGGTCGTGTGGCGGAAGCCGTTTTCCATATAGGCGAGCCCCTTCATGCCGCAGTCTTCAAGCGAGGCGAGGAGATCCTGTCCGACTTTGCTGTCCATTACCATCCAGGCTTCGTTATAGGAATTGAAGAGGAAGGGGATGTCGAGGACGAAGAAATTTTTCTGGAACGTCGTAACCGGCGCGAGCGAAGCGGTCGCCATTTCAAGCGATCCGGTCTGAACCTGCGCGAGGGACTCCTCTTCAGCTCCGAGCTGGCTGTTCGGGAAAATGTTGATTACGAAGTTGCCGCCGGTTCTGTCTTCGACATACTGCTTCATGACCATAAGGCCTATGGTCTGCGGATGGGTCATAGAGTTGCAGGCGGAGACTCGCGCGGTGACCTTTTCAGCGGCGAGCGCGCAGGCCGACACGGCCAGTACGCAGACGAGAGCTAAGGCTGTTGCAAAAACGCTTTTTCTCATTTTCAAAATAACTCCTCTCAAATTTTTTCTATGCTAGTAACCCGCCAGTCTGGGCAGGAAAAGCACGAGCTTCGGGCAGAAGGTGACGAGCAGAAGGACGCATATCGTAGCCGCGATAAACGGTATCGCCTCTTTGACAGTGTCCTCTATTCGCACTCCCGCAACGGGACTTGTAACGAACAGCGTTATCCCGAACGGCGGCGTAGCGAGTCCGACGACGAGGTTGATGCAGATGACGAGACCGATGTGGAGCGGGTCGATGCCGAGCTCCCAGGCGATCGGCGCGATGAGCGGCGCTAGGATGACTATGGAAGCGTAGTCGTCCATGAAGCATCCGACGATGAGAAGCAGGATGTTCACGCAGAGCAGGAAGAGCCACCACGGCATAGTCGAGAGCGGCCCGATGAGGCTGTCGAGCAGGCGCTCGTTGGCTATTGCCCACGCCATGACGCTTCCGGCGCCGGCGAGAAGCAGGACGAGCCCGGTCGTGGAAGCGGCGTCGAGGAACATATCGGGAATATCCTTAAGCCTGACGGAGCGGTTGACGCAGAATGCAAGGAATCCGCTGTAAAGCACCGCGACCGCGGAAGCTTCGGTTATTGTGAACACGCCGCTGAAAATACCGCCGAGAATGATGACGGGCAGCAGAAGCGATGGAAGGGCTTTCTTAGTCGCGGCGATTTTCTGTTCCGCCGTGGCCTTTCCGTGAGCTTTGTATCCGCGCTTCGTCGCAATTCTGTTGGCTATTATTATCTGCACTCCGGCGATAAGAAGGGCGGGGACGATGGCGGCCATGAAAAGGCCGGCGATCGAAGTCTTGCCTACTGACATACAGTAGAGGATCATCAGGACGCTCGGAGGCATGATCGGGCCGAGCAGCGACGCGGAAGACATGACGCCCGCGGAGAACGCAGACGAATAACCTTCTTTCTTCATCATCGGGATGAGGAAGACGCCGAGAGAGGCCGCGGCTGCGACGGCAAGTCCGACGATGGAGCCCATCAGGAGGCTCGCGCCTATCGTGACCATCGCGATAGCGCCGTTGAAGCGTCCGAAGAACGCATTGACGAAATCAATAAGGGATTCGAGCAGTTTCCCCTTGAGCATCAGCTGTCCCGTAAGGACGAAGAACGGGACGGCGAGGAAGGAAAAACTGTTCATCCCCTCGTACATTTTCTGCGTTATGACGATGACGGGGAAGCCGCTGACGAGCAGATAGGCGAGCGAGCTTATAATGAGGTTATAAGCTATCGGAAGCCCTATCACCATCAAAAACAGAAAACAAATAACCAGCGTTGCCAGTTCCATTTAGTTGAACTCCTTTGAAAACCCCGTATCTTAGTGGATATACGGCTCGTCCCAGAGCAGGAGCTTCTGGCCGACGCCCTGCTTCAGCGCGCGCTGATAGAGCTCGTATCCGCAGGCGACGTCAAAGACCGCCATTCCGCAGGCTACGAAGATGATCGTTTCGTCGTCGCTAGTACGTCCGGGCTTGTTGCCGAGGATTACGTTTCCGATGTCGGTGGAATCTTCAAGCTTAGGCAGCTTGCCCTCGTCGATGAGAGTGTAAATCGGACCGCCTATGACGCCCGCGTAATAGCCGGGCACGTCGCCGGAGGCGTAGGCCTCTTCGACATAGGCTTCGTGAAGCTTGATGTTGTCGTAGACGATTTTGCTCTTGAGCCAGAGATCGTCGTCTCCCTTCGCGGGGCCGGTGAGCATGACGAGCGCGCCCTTCTTGACCCACGAGCTTTCAATGTGGAGCGGCTTGAGACGCGACGCCGCTACCGTTACGAGGTCGGCGTCCTTGAGCGCCTCCGGCAGATCCGCCGTCGCGCAGGCTTCAAGTCCGTATTCGCTCTTCGCCCAGTCGGCGAAAGCCTGCGCCTTGTCAAGGAAGAGGTCGTAGGTTATGACCTTCTTGACGTTCGGAGCCTGCGTGATGATGTGGCGGAAGCACGACTTGTTGATCGGGCCGCATCCGATGACTGCGCAGACTTCGGAATCCTTGCGTCCGAGATGGCGCGTAGCGACTGCGGGGATCGCTCCGGTGCGCGTCGCGCTGAGTATGTTGGCGGACATATGGCAGAGAGGAGCGCCGGTGTCCTTATCGTTGATAAGGACGGTCAGTATCGAGCGCGGAAGGCCCTTCGAAGTGTTTGCGGCGTTCGAACCGTACCATTTGTTTCCGCAGACGTCGAACCTGCCGCCGAGGTACGCGGGCATGGCGAAGAAACGGCGGTCCGGTCCCGCTACGGGCATATTGGGGAACGGAGACTCCTTGGGGAATATTATCCCCATACCGTGGCTGTTGTGATTCGGTCCGCCCATGAGATAATCGCCTTTGGCGAGGAGGCCGAAAACTTCTTCGCAGACGTCGACCCACGCGGGAGCGTCCGTGATACCGAGCTTGATGGTATCCGGCTCTGAAAGATAGATAAACTCGATCTTGTTGCTCATTTGGCATCTCTCCTTAATAGAAAAATTAGTTTAAAGCCCAACGATACGCAACAATTACTATAAACTAACCGCCTCCTTGATACGAAAAAAGGCAACAAAAAAGCTAAACTGCCTTTTAC
>DVKA01000183.1 GCA_018716365.1 Candidatus Caccocola faecipullorum | reverse complement strand
GGGGAACGCAGTGAACAACGAAAATTACAGGCCGCGCATCATCGACGGACAGTTGAAAGAATATTTATCGACCTTCGGCGCAGTCTGCATTGAAGGGCCTAAGTGGTGCGGAAAGACGTGGACGTCGTCATACCACAGCAAAAGCGAAATCTACATCGGCGACCCCGCGGGTAATTTTCAAAACCGGCAGTTGGCGGAGATGTCTCCCGAGCTTGTGCTTGAAGGAGAGACGCCGCGGCTGATTGACGAATGGCAGGAAGCGCCTCCGCTCTGGGACGCAGTGCGTTATAAAGTGGATAAAACGGCGCAGAAAGGCCAGTTCATTCTAACAGGCTCGGCGACGCCGAATCACAAGGGAATCCTTCACAGCGGGGCAGGGCGGATAGCAAGGCTTCGGATGCGCACCATGTCGCTGTGGGAGTCCGGCGACTCATGCGGAGCCGTCTCCCTCAAAGAATTATGCCGCGGCGTCTTGTCGCCGGCCTTGATCGCCAGCCCCGACCTGAAAAAATTAATAGAGCTCGTCATCCGGGGCGGATGGCCCGGCAGCATCGGCCTGCCGCCGGAGCGCGCGGCGCTGCTTCCTTCGGAATACCTGAACGCCGTCATAGACGACGATGTTTATCGCATGGATGGAGTAAAGCGCGACACGCAGAAAATGCGGCTGCTCCTGCGCTCTCTTGCCAGAAACGAAAGCACGGCGGCGTCCAACAAAACGCTGGCGCGCGACATCAGAGGGACTGACGATGAAGATATCGACGCTTCCACCGTCGCCTCCTATCTAGATATATTTAAGCGGCTGTTCATCACCGACAACCAGCCGCCGTTTGCCGCAGGCATTCGCTCGTCGGTACGGGTGAAGCAGGCCGAAAAAAGACATTTCTCCGACCCGTCGCTGGCCAGTGCACTGCTGAAAGCCACTCCGGCCGGATTGCTTGGAGATTTGGAGACGCTCGGCTTTTTATTCGAGGCCATGTGTGAAAGAGACCTGCGGATTTACGCCGAATCGTTTGGAGCAAACTTATACCACTATCAGGACTACAAGGATAATGAAATAGACGCCGTCGTCGAACTGCCTGACGGCGAATGGTGCGCATTTGAGATAAAGCTCGGCGCCAACCAGATTGACGCCGCCGCCGGTAATTTATTGCAGATAAAAAAGCAATTTGAAAACGATCCGAAGGGGAAAACGCCCGCAGTCCTCTGCGTCCTCTGCGGCCTCTCCAACGCGGCGTACAAACGCCCCGACGGAGTGTTCGTAGTGCCCGTCACGGCGCTGAAAGATTAACGAAACGGAAAATGGCGGGAAAAATTATATTGACGTAATTAAGCGCAGCTTCGCGTCCTGATCATTCACACCGCCCACTGCACAATCGCCATATAGCAGAGGGTGCCGCCGAGTATCGACAGCAGCATATTGCGCCTCCAGATGTGGAGAGCGGCCGTCGCGGCGATTGAGACGAGCTCGGGCAGGCCGTGCGCGCCTCCGGTGAAGTCTACGTTCCTGAGACAGTAAACCACGAGCATGGCGAAGATTGCGGAGGGCAGCGCCTTACCCAGATACTGCACATACGGCGGCACGGGGCGGCCTTCGCGGAAAATCAGGAAGGGCAGGAAGCGCGTCGCCATCGTCCCGGCGACGCATATCGCTATCGTCAGTATCTCCTGCGTATGCGTCATTTCGCCCAGCCCCCCGCCTTTTCAATCGGCCCGCGGAAGGCCGAGAGGCAGAAGAGTATGCAGAGCATACTCGGAATCAGGAAAGAATCCGCGCCGAAGAGCGCGAGGCACACGGCGGAAGCGGCGAGGCCTATGAGCCCCGTCCAGTGTTTTTTCTCCTTCAGCCACTGTTCGAGGAAGATTACTACGAACATAGCCGTCATCACGAATTCTATACCCTCGGTGTCGAAGGTCAGCATCGAGCCGAGAATCCCTCCGAGAGTCGCGCCCGAGACCCAGTAGAGCTGATTCAGCAGCGTCACGAAGAACATGAACCAGCCGCGGTCGACGTCCTCCGGTATGGAGGCCGTGTAGTTTATCGAGAAAGTCTCGTCGCACATCCCGAATATGAGGTATGGGCGCATCCAGCCGAGCCCCTTGAACTTTTCGAGCATCGAAACGCCGTAAAAGAGATGGCGCGCCTGTATCATCAGCGCCGCCATGAGCGTCTGGAGCGGCGCGAAGGGCGAGAGCAGCATCGAGACGGCGACGAATTCCAGCGAGCCGCCGAATATCACCGCGCTCATGACCATCGGGTAGACGAAGCTGAAGCCCGAAATGTTCATATAGATTCCGTAGGCGAGGCCGATGAACCAGAAACCTGCGAAAATCGGCAGGGTGTAGGGGAAGGCCGCCTTCAGCGCCCTCAGCTTCGGATGTCCGCCGTTTTTCAGAATCTCCGCCTCCGTGCGGTTTTTCAGCATAACGCTATGTCCCATGCCGCTCAGCGCGCCTATATGACCGCGGCGTAAAGCCCGATCATCAGCGGCATCGTGAAGATTGAAAGCAGCGTCGTCAGCACATATAGAATCCCGGTGCGCTCTCCTATATTGCTGTAAAGCTGCGCCATCGACGTGACGGTAGCGCAGGCCGGCGTCACTCCTGCGAGGAAGACGACGAGCAGAATATTCCGGCCGTCTGGGATCATCTCCGCCGCCCCGCACAGCTTGAAGACGAAAAGCAGGATCAGAGGCGCGGCGAGGAGACGCAGCGCCGCGGCGCGATACCGCCGCCTGTCGCAGAAAACGCTGCGCGCGGGAACGTCTGCGATGACCATGCCTGCGAGCAGCATCCCGAGCGGCCCTATCATTGCGCCAGTCATTTTGAGCGTGTCGCCTGCGATCCGCGGCAGCGTCAGCCCCAGCAGGAACATGGCGCCGCCTGCCATGAGGGATATGACGTTGACGTTGAGCAGTATGTTTCTCCAGTCAGCTCCGGCCCGTCCGGTCAGCACGCTGCGGCAGTGCGTCCAGAGCAGTATGAGCTGGACGACGATAAAGGCGCAGGAATAGACGAGATATTCGCCGCCCAGCATCGCCTGCACTAGCGGGATGACGAGGATGCCCGCGTTCGTGTAGACGACGGTCAGCCGCTCCGCCGTGTCGAGCTTCATAGCGCGCCCGAAGAGCGCCGCAAGAAGCAGGAAGAGCGCGTGCGCGCCTATCGCCGCCGCGAACGAGAAGATGAGGCCGCGCGTCACCTGCGGCGAATGTTCTATCTGAAAGGCGCCGATTATGACGCAGGGCGTGACGAGATAGACGAGCACCGCCGATATGACGCGGCTGTCCTCGGTCCTCAGCACGCGTGCTTTAACGAGCGCCCAGCCCATAGCCATGACGATGAAGAGCTTTGTTACCTCTTCCGCGAGTATCAGGCTTATCTCCAATAATCTTCCCCTCCCGCGCGGCGAGCCGCGCCGCGGTATATTATATATCCGCTTCGCGAAACCGCGGACAGGCGGACGTTGCCTCGCGCGGAAATTTTTATTACACTATCGACGGAGCTTCAAAGAATTTTATAAAGCGTGGTGTTTTCGTTGAAATTCGACCCTTTCTCCTATAAATATCCATCGCGCCGCACTCTCGTCTACGGCTCGCGCGGCATGGTCTGCGCGACGCAGCCGCTCGCGGCGCAGGCCGGCCTCGACATGATAAAGAAGGGCGGCAGCGCAGTAGACGCAGCCGTCGCCGCCGCGGCCTGCCTGACGGTCGTCGAGCCTACGAGCAACGGCATAGGCGGCGACGGCTTCGCGCTCGTCTGGAGCGGCGGAAAACTGCACGGGCTGAACTCAAGCGGCTACGCCCCGGCGCTCGCCGACGCGGAGGCGCTGCGCGCGCGCGGCTGCTCAAAAATGCCGCTCTACGGCTGGGAGGCCGTCACCGTCCCCGGCGCGCCCGCCGCGTGGGCCGAGCTCAACCGCCGCTTCGGACGGCTTCCGCTCGAAGAAGTCCTCGCGCCGGCCGCGTGGTACGCCGAAAACGGAATCCCCGTCTCTCCGACCGTGAGTCTGCTCTGGAAGCGCGCTTTTGCGAAATTTGCGAAAAACCTCGACGGCGCGCATTTTTCGCACATTTTCGAAAACTTCACGCTCGGAGGCAGAGCGCCTGAGCCCGGTGAAATATGGCGCAACCCCGCGCAGGCCGCGACGCTGCGCAAAATCGCCGCGACCGCCGCGCGCGCCTTCTACGAGGGCGAAATTGCCGGGGCGATAGACCTCTTCGCCAAATCCTGCGGAGGCTGGCTGCGCGCCGAAGACCTGGCCGCCTTCAGCCCCGAATGGGTCGAACCGATACATGTGAACTACAAAGGATACGACGTCTGGGAGATACCGCCGAACGGACAGGGCATAACGGCGCTGATGGCGCTCAACATTCTGAACAATTTCGATTTTGCGGAGCGGGAGAACGCGCGCAGCTACCACCTGCAAATCGAGGCGATGAAGCTCGCCTTCGCCGAATCGCTCGCAGAAGTCGCAGACCCGCGCTATATGCGCCGCAGCGTCGAGGAGATGCTCTCCGGCGAATTTGCAAAACGCCGCGCCTCGCTGATAGACCCCGGGCGCGCCGGCCTGCCCACCTCGGAACGCCAGAGCTCCGGCGGCACAGTCTACCTCGCCGCGGCCGACGGAGAGGGCAACATGATTTCCATGATACAGAGCAACTACCAGGGCTTCGGCTCCGGCCTCTGCGTCCCCGGAACGGGCGTGACGCTCCACAACCGCGGCAACAACTTCTCGCTCGACCCCGAATCGCCGAACTGCATCGCCCCCGGCAAAAAACCGTACCACACGATAATCCCCGGCTTCATCACGAAAAACGGGGAAGCGGTCGGCCCCTTCGGCGTCATGGGCGCATTCATGCAGCCGCAGGGGCACGTGCAGATGGCGGTAAACATGATAGACTTCGCGCTCAACCCGCAGGAATCCCTCGACGCGCCGCGCTGGCAGTGGTTCCGCGACCGCACGGTAGGCCTTGAATCCGGCGTCCCCGCGCACGTAGCTGAAAAACTTGCGGAAATGGGCCACGACCTGCGTATGGATTTCGACTGCAGTGACTACGGCCGCGGACAGATCATCCAGCGCACGGAATCTGGAGCGCTTGTAGGCGCGACCGAACCGCGCGCCGACGGCTGCGTCGCCGCGTGGTAACAGCCATTGGGAAAATCGCACGGCGGCGCGTCAAAAAACGCCGCTGGCGTGAAATCCCCGCGCTTGCCATAAAAGGCCGCAGCGATTATAATGCACCAGTGTATGCGGAGAGTTGTCCGAGCGGTCTATGGTGATTGACTTGAAATCAATTGGGTGTCACAGCCCCGGGGGTTCGAATCCTCCACTCTCCGCCATTTAATTGCAAGATATTAAACGAGATAAAAACAGCAAAAGAGCTCCGTCCGTTAGACAGGAGCTCTTTTTTATTGTCCATCGTTGCGCCGCATACAAAATGCCTTTCCCAATATGTGCCGGATTTTTATGAAACTTGACGCGTCCGATTTTTTACGGCAGCAGAAGTATATTTTTGACACCATATAGAGATTGACATTTACATAGAAGCGTTGGCATAATATACAGACGCC
>DVKA01000018.1 GCA_018716365.1 Candidatus Caccocola faecipullorum | reverse complement strand
AGGCTATAATATTCTGCGTCTTTTGCGAGACGCGGAGAGATGGCCGAGCGGTCGAAGGCGGGCGACTCGAAATCGTCTTAGCGGTGCTGAGCCGCTACGTGGGTTCAAATCCCACCCTCTCCGCCATTTTTTATGCTCTTTTACCGGCTTCGCCTTGATTACGCGGCGAAGCCGGTTTTTTTATGATTTTAGGTTTTCCTTTTCATATAACATTTTTCGATGCTTTGGAGTCTAAGTACTATCCAGGTTTCACACCGAAAATTAAAAGAAGAGCCAAACAAAACAGGAACAGTCCGATGAGGTCGCGCTCCATCAGCAGCTTCATCGCCATGATAAGCAGCAGAGCACAAGTCAGAATGACAATTCCGTTCATTTATTTCCTCCGCGCGCCGCTATTGTATGTCGAGCGGTTCTTTGCGGCGCGGCGGCGCGAATTCGCGGTCGATCGCGGCGAGCTCCTCCGCGGTCAGTTCTATTGTGTCCGCGCCTGCGTTTTCCGCCGTGTGCTCCGGCGACGAGCTGCGCGGTATCGCTATGGCGTTTCCGCCGCGTATCGCCCAGGCCAATAATATCTGCGCGACGGTCGCGCCGCGGCGGGCGGCTATGTCGTTCAGCGCGCGCGAACGGAAGAGGCCGCGTCTCAGGCTTCCGCCCTGCGCGAGCGGGCAGTAGGCCATCAGCGCGACGCCGCGCTCCCTCATCTGCGGCAGAAGGCTGTACTCTATGCCGCGCGAGGCCGCGTGGTAGAGCACCTGGTTCACGAGGCAGCCGTCGCCGCCCTTTACGCGCCGGAGCTCCTCCATATCGTCCGTGTCGAAATTCGAGACTCCCCAGCCGCGTATCATGCCGTCGCGCTCGAGCTTCTCCATGCACTCGACCGTCTCCGCGAGCGGCACGCTTCCGCGCCAGTGCAGCAGATACAGGTCGAGATAGTCCGTGCCGAGCCGTTGCAGGCTTTCTTCGCAGCTTCTGAAAATTCCGCGCCGCCCCGCGTTGTCCGGCAGCACCTTCGAGACGATGAAAAGCCGGCCGCGCTCCGTTCCCTTGATAGCTTCGCCGACGAGCCGCTCGCTGCGCCCGCCGCAGTACATTTCCGCCGTATCGATGAGCGTCATGCCCTTTTCTATGCCTGTGCGCAGCGCCGCGATTTCGCTCGCGCGCCTGCCCGCGTCGTCTCCGAGGTACCAAGTGCCGAGCCCGAGCGCGGGAACCTCGGCACCGTTTTTCAGCTTTACGATGTGTTTCACAGCCTCTCCTCCATCCTTTTCCGTCTCGCCGTACTTTTATCGGAATTATATCACCGCACGAAAAGAGGCCGCGCGGCTCGTTCGTCCGCGCGGCCTCAGCCGCTTTCGCAGAATTGTCTTTTCCGCCGTTACTTCTGAAGCTCTTCGAGCTCCTTGACGCCGTCGATGAGCATCTGCTGCGTCACCTCGTACGGGTAGACGCGCACGTCGATGCCCTGGAGCGCTTTTTCTGTCGCGGCGGGGAGGTCGTCCGGCGTCACGTCGATGTCGGCGAGGCGCGTCGGCAAGCCGATGGATTTGTTGAAGGCGAGCACCTTGTCGCGCTCTTCATACTGCTTGTCTACGGTGAGCATGACGAGGATGCCGTAGGAGACTATCTCGCCGTGCAGGTGGTGGTTCGCCTCGATCGCGGGCAGTATCGTGAATCCGTTGTAGAGCGCGTGCGCCATGCCCGTCGTGTAGTCTACCTGGACGAAGTTCGAGACGAAGCCCGTCGATACGATTATCGCGAGCACGACCTCGGTGAGCTCTTCGCTCGCGCGGTGCGCCTCGCAGTCGGTCATCGCCTGGCGTCCCCAGCGGATTACCGGCTCTGCGCACATTGTGCTGAGCGCTATGCCCATCGCGTCGGAGTGGAGCGGAGTGTCGTTCCGCGAGGATATGGTGCATTCGTAATGCTTCGCCATCGTGTCGCCCATTCCGGCCCAGAGGTATTTGACAGGCGCGTTCGCAATTATCTCCGTGTCGATGAAGATGTGGTTAGGCGGGATTTTCGAGAACGAGTATTCGCGGAGGCTTCCGTCGGGATGATACACGATGCCGAGGCTCGTGCAGGCCGCGCAGGTCGAGGCTATCGTCGGGAAGGTGAAGAAGGGCCGTTTCGTGTCGTGCGCGAGCACCTTGCAGGTGTCGATGGCCTTGCCGCCGCCGACGGCGAAGATCATGTCCGCGTCAGCCGCCTTCGGGCGCAGCATCTCGACGTTCTCTAGCGACGCCTCGCCGCCGTACCAATAGACGCCGGTGATTTCTATATTCGAGCCCTCTATCGCCCTGAGTATCTTGTCCTTCGCCGCGGCGAGCGCCTTTTCTCCGCCGATGATGACGGCCTTCCTGCCGTACTGTCCGCATACGCCCGCTATGTCGTCGTAGGCGTCTGCGCCTACAGTGTATCCCGGAAACATTGTCCTGTGCATCTTAAATTTTGCTCCTTTCGCTTGTTCTTCGTGCTTTTATAAATTTCACGCCGTTCCGGCGCTTTTCGCTATTTCGCCGCGCGCGCGGGCTCTGCCGTTATCTCGCGGACGGCGCGCTTCGCTTCGCCGTGCTCCGCGAACCAGCGGCGGTTTTTGTAAACGCCTACTGTCAGGAAGGGGACGACGACGGAGGCGATTCCAAGGTAGCCGCAGTAGCCGTAGCCGTATTTGATGATGTTCGTCAGCCCCATCATAGATATGGACATCGAGAGGATTATTATGAAGGCCGAAACTATCGCGCCGCGCAGGGGCGCTGACTTTATGCCGCTGAATATCGGATGGCTCTCGAAACGCGCAACGAAGCCGAATATCGTCGTGACAGCCGTAGAGATGAGGCAGAGCAGCAGGCATACGCCGTAGACGACGGTCAGCACGCTTATGTCCATGACGCCGCATATCGTGAGCGTCGGGATGACGCTGCCGCCCTTTATTGCTTCATAGACGTTCTCCCACGAGAGCAGCATGAGGACGGAGAGGACGAGCGCCGCGGTGTTGAGGACGAAGGAGATCCACATCGACCTGGCGCAGTCTTCGCGTTTTTTCATTATCGTGCCGCAGGCGACCATCGTCGGCAGAGTGACGCATTGGAAACCGGCGTAGACGAAGGCGTTGAAGACGGCCTCGGGCACGTCTGCGAAGCCTTTTTCGCCGAAGTCCGCGAGCATGACGGAGAGCACGGAATTATCGCTTTTGAATATGCCGACGGCGTATATCGTTATCGCGGTGACGAGTATCGCTAACCCCATGTAGGTCGAGGCGGCGCGCACGACGCCGGCGCCGAATATCGTCAGCAGCAGCACGAGAGCGCCGACCGAGACGACGCCGACGTAGTAGTTGAGGCCGAAATAGGCCGTCAGTGCCGAGGCCGCGCCCGATATTGCCGCTGCAACAGCCATCAGCACCATGATGTAGAAGAAGAGCTCAAAGACCCAGACTAGCTTGTCGTAAGGATGATAGAGCGTCTCGAAGAGCTGCTTGTGGTTCGTGAGGCCGCGCGAGTTGTACATCACCATCGCCTGGCGCATCGTCAGCGTCAGCAGAAGCATCGCGAGCGCCGCGGAGAGCACGCCGGCCCAGCCGAGATAGACGTAATAGGTGTTGGCCTGGTTGCCCGTAGCGAAGCCGCCGCCCGCGTGGGCCGAGAAGAGAACCGCGCCGACCGAGAAGGCGGCGAAGAACGACGCTTTTGCGGAATTTTCGTTTTTCATTACATTTTCCTCCTGCAAAAAATATTCCGCTTGTCAGGAGGAACAAAAAAATCCTTTCGTCCCTCCTGCTCCGTGCAGAAGAGACGAAAGGATTAAACCTTCCGCGGTACCACTCTTCTTCGTCCCGAGAGGGACGCGCTCATCGGGGCACCATCATGCCCCAGCCCTGTTACGGGAGCGCCCGTCCGCGCTTACTTGGTTCGGCGCGGCTGCTGTTACAGCGAGTTCCCCGGTTCCGCCGTCTTGATGCCTCGCACCTCCCGGCACTTCTCTGAAAGCGCTTCCCCGGCTACTACTCTGCGTCATCGCATTTCAAGCGTGAAGAAGAATAGCAAACGGACGATAAACTGTCAAGGAAAATTTTATCGACGTTCATAAATAATCTTCATGTGCTGCGGCACAAAAAAGCGCCTGACGGCGCGCTGGCCGTCCGGCGCATATTCAGCAAATAAACCGGAAAGCTAAAGCTTCGAGAATCCCGCGATGCGTTCGACGGGGAGCGCGAAGGCGACGGCCTTGGCATCCGTCCCTGGGCCGGCCATGTCTATTATCGAGCGGACTATCGCCTCTTCGGAATCCTTGCCCGTGACGATGTAGATCATCTCTTTTTCCTCGGCTATCGTGAGGCCGAAGAACTTCGCCATGCGGCCAGCGGTTCCCTTCGCGTGGATGACGGTACCGCCGCGCGCGCCGGCCTCCCTGGCCGCGTCCATGACCATATCCACGCAGCCCTTCTCAGCTATCGTAACTATCAGCGAATACCTCATTTCCTCCACCATCCTTCTGAA
>DVKA01000182.1 GCA_018716365.1 Candidatus Caccocola faecipullorum | reverse complement strand
ATTCATCACCGCGATATGCGCGACAGCCTACGCCGCCGCAATCGACAATATTCTGCTCCGCTGGCGCAAGAAAGTGCTTTATCAGGACGGGACGAGCAACCTGACCGTAGCGGTAACTTACTATTCAGCGGAACTTGTTGAAGCAGAGATACAGAACGAGGCCGAGAAAAATCTCTGGACGCAGGACGAAATGGAAAGATACAAATACCGTTACCTCCAGATGCTCAACTTGAGCGAGATGATTCCAATAAAAATTGAATTTGTAAACAACGGCCCGACCATGCACCCGGGGCCTTTCGACAAAATGATAGACCTGAAGATTGGCAACAAGACATACGAGCCGGCGGACTACGACAAGCGCCTAAACTTCCCCTTCCAAGGCGAAAGAGAGGGGCTTATATATTTCAACCGCTTCGACCCAAAGACGGGGAAAAACATACTTGACGGAAAGAACAGGGTAACGATAGAACTTAGTTCAGGAATCAGCCCATTGATAGGAGGACGCGGACGAACGGCGCGCTTCTTCTGGGACATCAAAAACGACAACCCGAGCAAACTCTACGCGGGACAGACCGCCGCGAGGCTTGAGACCGACCGCCTGATAAAACGCCTCGAAAACCTCCGCAAAGACCGCGCCGACGAAGAGGCCCGCCTCAGAGCCATAGACGACGAAATCAACACAATACAGACAAGGCTGGACGAACTAGCAAACATCCAATAACACGACAGTACGGCGATAGAACGCAGACATACCGACAATCAAGCCCCCAGCAGATAGAATTGCCGGGGGCTTCGCTGTTTTCTGGATTTTTATGCTATGAGGTTATTTCTTCCCTGTGCTGCCGAAGCCGCCTGCGGCTCGTTCCGTTTCGTTGAGTTCGGCCGCTATTTCCAGTTCGGCCTTCGTGACGGGGGCGAAGACCATCTGCGCTATGCGGTCGCCTGGTTCTACCGCAAAGTCTTCTTCTCCGAGGTTCACTAGGATGACGCGGATTTCGCCGCGGTAGTCGGAGTCTATAGTGCCGGGGGTGTTGAGGACGGTGACGCCGTGTTTGAGGGCGAGGCCGCTGCGCGGGCGCACCTGCGCTTCGTAGCCCTCCGGCAGCTCGATGTACAGTCCCGTGCCGACTATGCCGCGCTTTCCGGCCTTTATAACGGCGGCTTCGCTCGCGCGGAGGTCCATGCCGGAGGCTCCGGCGGTCGCGTATGAGGGCGGCGTCACGCCGCCCTCGGCTTTTACTTTAACTTTTATTACGTCCATTAGTTTTTGCGTTCGCGTTCGAAGCGGCGCGCGGGACGGTGCGGCTTCTCCTCGAAGTCGTCCGCCTCATGCCTCTGGTCGCGCTCGCGGCGCTCGCCTCTGTCGCGGTCACGGTCGCGCCCTCCCCTGTCGCGGTCGCGTCCGCCTTCGCGGCGCTCGCCGCCTCCACGCGGGAACTGCGAGTAGCGCTCCTCGCGCTCCTTCTCGGCGGGTATCTGGTCGCGGAATTCGGGCTGGAAGGCAAGCTCGTCGAGCCTGTCGAGCAGCTTCTTGCGGCTGAGGTTGACGCGGTGCATATCGTCTATTTCCTTGACTGTGACGAGCACCTTTTCGCCGATTTCAAAGGCGTCTTCGACCGACGGCACGCGGTAGTTGCTTATTTCGCTGACGTGGAGCAGCCCTTCCTTGCCGGGCAGCACTTCGACGAATACGCCGAAGGTGAGCATACGCGTGACTGTTCCGACGAAGATCTCTCCGGCCTCGACTTCGCGGACGAGGTCCTTGATTATCTTGACGGCCATAGCCGCGGACTCTTCGTTGACGGCGGCGACGCTGACCTTGCCGCTGTCTTCGACGTCGATCTTCGCACCGGTCTGCTGGACTATACCGCGGATCGTCTTTCCGCCGGAGCCGATGACGTCGCGGATTTTTTCAGGGTCGATGTTGAAGGTGACGATTTTCGGGGCGGTCGGCGCAAGCTCTGGACGCGGCTCGGATATTACCGCGTCCATGATGTCGAGTATCTGGTAGCGGCCTTTCTTCGCCTGCGCGAGCGCCTGCGTCAGTATTTCGCGCGTGATGCCGCCGGCTTTGTTGTCCATCTGGAGCGCGGTTACGCCGTCGCGCGTGCCGGCTACCTTGAAGTCCATGTCTCCGTAGTGGTCTTCAAGGCCCTGTATGTCGGTGAGGATGCAGACCTGCCCGTTGTCGGCAATGAGGCCCATCGCTATGCCGGCGACGGCTTTTTTGACGGGTACGCCCGCCGCCATCATCGAGAGGCTGCCGCTGCATACCGAGGCCATCGAGCTGGAGCCGTTGGATTCAAGTATGTCGGATACCTGGCGCACGACGTAGGGGAATGAATCTTCCTCGGGGAACACCGCGCGGAGAGCGCGTTCGGCGAGCGCGCCGTGGCCTATTTCGCGCCGTCCGGGGCCGCGCATCGGGCGCACCTCGCCGACGGAATAGGGCGGGAAGTTGTAGTGGAGGATGAAGCGCTTCGACGGCTCGTCGAGTTTGAGGCCGTCCATAACCTGGTCGTCCGTGCCCATCATTCCGAGCGTCGTGACGCCGAGCGACTGCGTCTCGCCGCGTGTGAAGAGCGCCGAGCCGTGGGTCATCGGCAGTATGTCGACCTCGCAGGTTATCGGGCGAAGCTCGTCCATCGCGCGTCCGTCGGCGCGTTTTTTATCGACGAGGAGCAGGCGGCGGACCGCCTTCTTGACCATTTCGTCCATTATTCCGGCTATGTATTTTGCGGAATCGGGATAGCTCTCGGCGAAGAAGTCCTCGGCCTTCTGCTGCGCCGCAGCGATGGCCGCGCCGCGCGGCTGTTTCTGGTTGATCTGCACCGCCGCATATATTTCGTCGGTGAGGTTGTCGTGCATCCAGTTATCGATTTCTTCTATAACTTCTGGCGCGGGGAGCTGCGCCTTCGGCTTGCCTATTTCGGCGACGACTTCGTCGATGAAGTCCATTATCTTGCCGATGGCTTCGTTCGCAAGCTCCATTGCGTCTACGAGCAGCTCTTCCGATACTTCTTTGGCTCCGGCCTCGACCATCGTGATGCCGCCGCGGTGTCCGGCGACGGTGAGGTCGAGCGTGCTGTTCGGAAGGTCTTTCTCGTCGGGGTTGACGACGAGCTTCCCGTCGAGGCAGCCTATGCGCACCGCGCCTATTGGGCCGTTCCACGGGATGTCGGAGATTGCGAGCGCGAGCGACGCGCCGTTGATGCCGAGTATGTTCGCAGGGTTCTTCTGGTCGACGGACATGACTGTCGCGACTACGTGGACGTCGTGGCGCATCCATTCGGGGAAGAGCGAGCGGATGGAGCGGTCGATCATGCGCCCGCTGAGTATCGCGGACTCGGACGGACGGCCTTCGCGCTTGATGAAGCCGCCGGGGACTTTGCCCGCGGCGTAGTAGCGCTCTTCGTAGTCGACGAGCAGCGGGAAGAAGTCTAGCCCTTCGCGCGCCTTTTCAGCGAGCACCGTCGTCACGAGAATCACCGTGTCGCCGTGTCTCGCCAGCACCGCCGCGTTGGCCTGCTTCGCTACACGTCCGACTTCAAATGACAATTTCTTGCCATAGAAATCAAGCTCATAAATTTTCTTCAAGGTTATTCCTCCTACCTATTATCATCACGATAAGAAGGATAACACAAAATAATAAAAAATGGCGAAAGGGAGAACCCTTTCGCCATGAAATATGCGAAAAATCGCGTAGGATTAGTGGCGGAGTCCGAGGCGCTGTATGAGCGTCTGGTAGCGGCCGAAGTCCTTGTTCCTGAGATACTGGAGCAGGCGGCGGCGCTTACCTACCATGATGAGGAGACCGCGGCGGCTGTGGAAGTCCTTCTTGTGGACCTTCATGTGCTCGGTCAGCTCGCGGATGCGCGCCGTGAGGATGGCGACCTGAACTTCCGTGGAGCCAGTGTCCGCCTCGTGCGTCTTGTACTCTTCGATGATCGACTGTTTCTTATCCTTCTCTATCATACCTATCACTCCGTTCTGGGCGTGCTCGCCCCTATTCCCTCCAACTCAGGCATGTTGTGGAGACGCATGTCCGTGTAAGAGGCTCTGCGTATATTACCAGAAGTGCGCTGATTATGGCAAGCCCCGGAGGCGGCCTAAACAATATAGGCGCCCTTGATATTTCGACGCAGCTAAAAAAGGCAGAAACGTCTCTCGCGCACACTTTTAAATGCAAAAATTCCGACTTTATGATATAAATAACAAAGTGTAAAAACAGACGCGGCGCGCCGCCGCCGCGCGATCAACGGAGGAATGAAAATGCCGTCGTCGCCGTGGAATCTGCCTAATATGCTAAGCCTTTTCAGGGTGATACTGGTTCCCGTCATACTCGTCTTTCTAACGCTTCGCGGACAGCTCGGCTATATAATGGGGCTGAACGTCGGAGACTGCATCGCCGCCGCCGTCTTCATCATCGCGTCGATAACCGACGCCGTGGACGGCTACATCGCGCGCAAGCGCAACATCGTAACTAACCTCGGGAAGTTCATCGACCCGCTCGCCGACAAGATACTCGTCATCGCCGTGCTGACGGCGCTCGTCGAGCTGCACCGCTTCCCCGCGTGGATGGTCGTCGTGATAATTTCGCGCGAGTTCATCGTCTCGGGGCTCCGCATGGTCGCCGCCTCCGAGGGCGTCGTGATAGCGGCCTCGAAGGGCGGCAAGCTGAAGACCGTGACGCAGATAATAGGAATAATCCTTCTGCTCTTCAACATACCGGGCGCGATGGCTGTCATGTGGCTCGCCGTCATCCTCACAGTCTGGTCCGGCATCGAATATATCCGCAACAGCATGGATCTGCTGAGCTGACGGAAAATCGGGAAAAAGGCAAAAATCAGGCCGCTTGCGCGACGAGGCGCGGGCGGCTTTTTCGTAGAACGCGGAGGGCCGCCGTGCACAGCACCGTCAGAGAGATAAAAGAAGAGGAATACGCTCTGCTTGAAAATTTTCTATACGAGGCCATTTTTGTACCGGAGGGGACGCCCGCGCCGCCGAGGTCCATCCTCTCGCTGCCGGAGCTGCGCCTCTACGTCGACGGCTTCGGCTCGCGTAAGGACGACACGGGCCTGGTCGCGGAAGCTGATGGCGCAGTCGTAGGCGCGATATGGGCGCGCATCATGGACGACTATGGGCACATAGACGGCGAAACGCCGTCGCTCGCCGTCTCTCTTTACAGGGAATACCGCGGACGCGGCATAGGCACGGCCCTGCTGCGCGAAATGCTCAGTCTCCTGAAACGCAAAGGGTACGAGCGAGTATCGCTCTCCGTCCAAAAGGCGAACTACGCGCTGAAAATGTACGAAAAGGCAGGATTTGAGGTCGTGGATGAAACCGAAGAAGAATACATCATGCTCCGCCGACTCTGACGGCTGAGCGCCGCGCGCCGCGCCGCCGGGAAGTTTTTACGACTTCACCTTAGACTCCGTCCCCTTCATCAGCCGGTCGATGTTCGAGCGGTGACGCCACGACGAGAGGCAGGCGAGGAAGAGCGCGGCGAAGGAGTAAGGCTTCGGCATCCCCCACGCGAATGTGAAGAGCGCCGCAGCGAAGAGACCGGCGAGCGAGGCGACGGAGACGTACTTCGTGAAGCGCATGACGGCGTACCATACGAGGCCGCCGAGAATCGCGGGCCACGGCGTGAAAAAGTCGAAGAAGGCCATGACGCCGAAGGTCGTCGCCACGCCCTTGCCGCCCTTGAAGCCGAGCCAGACCGGGTAGTTGTGGCCGAGGACGGCGCAGACTCCCGTGAGGGCGAGAAGCGCGTGCGAGGAGACGAAACACGAGGCCGCGAGCACCGCGAGGCCGCCCTTGAGCATATCGAAGACGGCGACAGCTACGGCCCACTTCCTGCCCATGAGCCGCCCGACGTTCGTAGCGCCGATGTTGCCGGAGCCGTAGGAGCGTATGTCCGCGCCGCATACATATTTTGCGACTAGGAAGCCTGTCGGGCACGAGCCCGCGAGATAACCGAATAACGCGCATAAGATAAAGGACATATTATCACCCGCATAAAAAGATAAAGACGGCAGAAGCCTAGCCGATTGTACGCCGCGCGCGCGCCCGCGTCAAATCCGCGCCGCGGCGCGAAAAAGCGGGAGCCGCGCAAAGCGGCCCCCGCTGTCGTTCGTTATGGCTTTTTTCTCAAAGCGCGGCGAAGCTAGAGGATTCTCTCTATCTTCTGCGGCGCTATGCCGTGCTTGTCCGCGTAGCCCGTGAGCATGAGCGTCAGAGCGCCGTCGCCCGTTACGTTGCAGGCCGTGCCGAAGCTGTCCTGGAGCGCGAATATCGTGAGCATGAGCGCCGTGCCGGAATCATCAAAGCCGAGGATGCCCGTGATAAGGCCGAGCGAGGCCATGACCGTACCGCCGGGGACGCCGGGGGCCGCTATCGCAAAGATGCCGAGGAGCAGGCAGAAGAGCACCATCGTCTCGATCGGAGGAATGGCGCCGTAGAGGATCTTCGAAATCGTCATGACGAAGAAGACTTCGGTAAGGACGGAGCCGCATAGGTGGATGTTCGCAAAGAGCGGGATTCCGAAGTCGACCATGTCGTCGCGGAGCGGCGGCTCAGACTTCTTCGCGCAGCGCAGCGCGACGGCGAGCGTCGCGGCGGAGGACATCGTACCGACGGCCGTGATGTAAGCCGGGCCGTAGTTCTTGATTATGTCAAACGGGTTCTTGCCGGTGTAGATTCCGGCGAGGGCGTAGAGCAGAGCCATCCAGATGTAGTGGCCCACCATGACGATGACGATGACCTGGATGAAGACCGGGAGCTGCTTCGTGATGCTGCCTTCGTAAGAGAGCGAGCAGAAGGTGAAGGCAATGAAGAACGGAAGAAGCGGGATGACTATCTTCGTAACTATCGCAAGGACGATGAGCTGGAATTCTTCAAGGGCGTTGGTGATCGACTTAGCCTTCGTCCACGCCGCGGCGAGGCCGAGGCACATCGAAAGCGCAAGCGCGCTCATGACGGACATTATCGGCGGGATGTCGAGCTTGAAGACGAGGTCCGGCAGAGCCTGAAGCCCTTCAACGTTCGTAACGATGGAAAGGTTCGGTATCATGATGTAGCCGGCGGCCATCGAGAAGAGCGCCGCGCCTATCGACGAAATGTAGGCTATCGTGACGGCTACGCCGAGCATCTTCGAAGCGTTGTTGCCGAGACGGGTGATTGACGGAGCGATGAATCCGATGATGATGAGCGGGACGCAGAAGAGAATCAGCTGTCCCAGAATGTAGCGGACCGTCACGACGACGTTCATAAGAGCGACGCCGGCGAACTGTCCGACCGCGATACCTACTATGACGCCGAGCAGCAGCTTCATAGGCAGGCTGGTGAGAAACTTCATGAATATCCACTCCTTATTGTCTGATTTGATGATGACTTCAATATGCCGCTGTATGCTCTCCGGCCGAGGCCGGAAAGCGCCTTCTCCGCGCGTTAGCCCCGCGTCCACGCGGGCCGCTCTCAACGCCGCTCCTTCGTCCTCCTCCCTTCCGCGTGCGGTGTACGGCGGAGATAATGCTCCTCATAGTTTTTTCACACTGCGCGTCCACAGCGCCGGACAGGCGGCGGGCCGCGCGCAAACTGATACGGAACTCTTTTCCTATCATACCAAAAGCCGCGCTGTTGTCCATATCTCCGCCGTTAATTCCACTTTTGGGCGGAGGGCGCCGTTTCCCGCGGCGGATAGAAAATCCGCGCCGCGGGATGAATCTCATAAGTTTATTATAAATGATATAAATAATAAATCG
>DVKA01000181.1 GCA_018716365.1 Candidatus Caccocola faecipullorum | reverse complement strand
GAGCTGTCCCCCAAACAGCGCGCCATAGCTCCGATAGCGGCCTTCACAGCGAAGGGCGACATGCCGAAGCTCAGGACCGCGCTTGAAAAAGGGCTGGCCGCGGGGCTGACCGTCAACGAGATAAACGAAGTACTCATACAGATGTACGCCTACTGCGGATTCCCGCGCAGCCTCAACGCGATAAACACCTTCGGCGCTCTGCTCGACGACCGCGCGGCGCAGGGCGTCAAGGACACGATAGGCGAAGAGCCGAAGACTGTGCCAACAGACCGGACGCGCGAGCGCATCGGGCATGAAAACCGCGTCAAGCTCACCGGCTCAACGGCGCTCGGAAGCTACGCGAAGGTTGCGCCGGCGATAGACATCTTCCTCAAAGAACACCTCTTCGCAGACATCTTCGAGCGCGGCGTGCTCACATGGCAGGAACGCGAAATCGCGACCGTCGCGGCGCTCGTATCGCTCGACGGTACCGAGGCGCAGCGGCGTTCGCACACGAGATGCTGTATGAACACGGGCGTGACCGCGGCGCAGATGGAAGACCTCGCGCGCACGCTGAAAGCCGAAGTCGGCGAAGCCGAGGGCGCGGCGGCGGAGCAGGCGCTGCAAGAGGCGCTCGCCGCGAGAAAATAAGACTTCTCCTAAAATTCTCCATCAATACACACACGAAGGCGCGGAGCGGAAAAGCCCCGCGCCTTCGCGCGTCTACGCCGCGCGCGTGAAATTACGGGAACGGCGGCGAGCCGAGGCGCGCGCCGCCGCGTCCGCAAAACGACGCGGAACCGCCGCGCCGTTCGCCGCTTTCGCGCGCTCTCCGCGCCGCGCCGTAAATTTTACAAATCCGCAACAATCCGCAAGAATGCGCCGCAGAACCGCAACGTTGCGCCGCGCGCGCGTCATACTGCCGTAAGGCGCGCGCCCTACAATTACGCCGTAAACGAGAGGGAGGCGCGAAAGCGCGCCGAACCCCGAAAAAAATCTCAAAGGAGAGAAAGAACATGAACATGACAGTAATCGCGCTCGCCGCGGCAGCGGCGGTAACGGCAACGGCTTTCGCCCATCAGGCACACGCGGCGGAACAGGCGAAAAATCCCTTCGGCCTCGTCTACAAAGGCGCGATAACGAAGAACGAGCCTGGCAGGGTCAACATCCACCCCGTCAGCTACGAGCTGAACGGAATTAAAATCGCCGCCAACGTCTACACGCCCGCGGGCTACGACAAATCAAAGAAATATCCCGCAGTCGCAGTCGCCCACCCCAACGGCGGCGTCAAGGAGCAGGTCGCGGGCCTCTTCGCGCAGCGCTTGGCGGAGCTCGGCTACATCACGATAGCGGCCGACGCGGCCTTCCAGGGCGCGAGCGGCGGCGAACCGCGCAGCAAGGACGTGCCCTTCTACCGCACCGAGGACATCCACGGCATGGCCGACTACCTCTCTTCGTACCCGGGCGTCGACGCGAACCGCCTCGGCGTCCTCGGCATCTGCGGAGGCGGCGGCTACACGCTGAACGCCGCGAAGTCCGACAAACGCTTCAAAGCCGTCGCGACGCTCAGCATGTTCAACAGCGGCCTCGTGCGCCGCGAGGGATACATGAGCTCGCTGGCGAACACTGTAAACGAACGCATGAAAGCCGCCTCAGACGCGCGCGCCGCGGAGCTTCAGGGCAAGATGAGCTACTCCGGCGAAGTCGACTTCGACGCGCTCACCGACGAAGCGATAGCGAAAATCCCGACCGACCTCTACCGCGAGGGCATGGTCTACTACGGCAGGACGCACCGCCATCCGAACTCGACCTTCCGCTACACGACCGCGAGCCTCATGGAGCTGATGAGCTGGGACGCGACCGACCAGATAAAGCTCATCAACGCGCCGCTGCTAATGATGGCGGGCGAGAAAGCCGACTCGCTCTACATGACGCTCGATGCCTTCGCCAAAGCGACCGGCACGAACGACAAAGAGCTCTACCTCGTTCCCGGCGCGACGCACATCAGCACCTACCACGTCCCCGAGTACGTAGACCTCGAAGTCGCGAAGCTCAAGGAATTCTTCGGCAAACATCTGTAAGAGCCGCCGCGCGTGGAAAAGTGAAAAATCATTTCCAGCCGAACGAAGGGAAACTGAAAAAACTGCCTTTCCTCAAACGCACGAAAACTAAAAAATCGCCTCTGCGTAAAACAACCGCCGCGTCCGCAATTTTAGGGCGCGGCGGTTGCTTTGCGTATCGCGCGACTGTTTGACGCGCGCGCCCCCGCGCGGCGGATGTCGTGTAAACGCGACATCCGCCCGCGTCAAATTCACGCGCGCGGAGCTGCGTGCGCGCCGCAGGGCAAACGCTGCGGAGTTTCTCATGCTCTCACGCGCGCGGCACGGCGCGGCGGAGCTTTCGCGGGCTCATGGCGTGCGGCGCGAAGTTCCGCGCTTGTCCTTGCTTCGCGCTCTTTACGATGAATTTACAAAAGGCTCTTGAATTTCCGCCGCTTGGTACTAGAATATGCGTTCTCGAAAGCGCGCGGCGTTCGCGCGGCGCGCGGGGAACTTTGGAGGCGCGTCGCT